>CAYWUR010000247.1:0-3216 GCA_964460745.1 uncultured Desulfobulbia bacterium
ATGAAAAGGAGGAGTTTGCCGACGATCATAATATGTACTGGGCCATGGGCCGGATGATTCTCCAGGCCGCGCATTACGTCAGAAAAAATCCACAGCTTTTCGCCGCTTACATCACCAATTTTTCTTGCGGTCCCGATTCGTTTATTGTCGGATATTTTCGTGATATCATGGGGAGAAAACCCTCGTTGACGCTTGAACTTGACAGCCATACCGCTGATGCCGGGATTGAAACAAGGATCGAGGCATTTCTTGATATCGTTCGTTATTATAGGGAAATACAGAAGAAAAAAGTCGTTGCCCCCCGGCCTGACAGTTTTCGGCCGGCCTTGATGGAATTCAAGGGCAGGCGGGCGGGCATCCGTGCCTCGGACGGTCAATGGCTGACCCTACGGGACGATCGGGTAAAGGTCGTGTTGCCGGCTATGGGCAGATTCGGCACACCTCTGTTGGCCAAATCCTTTGCCAGGGTAGGCATCAGGGCCGAGGCCCTGCCGCCGGCCGATGAAGAGGTTTTGAAACTGGGACGCGGCAACTCCACCTGTAAGGAATGCTTACCTTTGCAGACAACCGTGGGGTCTATTCTTCATTATCTTCATCACCGGCGGCCCGCCGGGGAGGTCACTGCTTATTTTATGGCCAGCGCCGACGGTCCCTGCCGTTTCGGCCAATATCATGTATATTCCAGAAAGATCATTGCCAAACACCGAATTCCACAGGCCGCCGTGTTGTCGCTTACTTCAAGCAACAGTTATGGCGGGCTGGGGAATCGCTTTACCCTGGCAGCCTGGCGGGCTATTATTATCGGTGATATATTTGATGAGATGTGGGCCACGATTCTTGCCGGCGCCGGTGATCGTGAGGCGGCGCTTGAAATCTTATCCGTTGAATACCGGAATATTCTTGCCGTAATTGACAAGGAGTGGCATACGATCGCCCGGCAGCTTTCCAGGAGTGCTGTAAAGCTTGGCGGGATCAAGTTACGAAAACCTTATAATGAGATCCCGAAGCTGTCGTTGATCGGCGAAATTTATGTCCGGCATGACCCCATAGCCCTGCAGAAATTGGTCGAGAGAATGGCGGCCCGCGGTTTCATCGTGCGGACCGCCCAAAACAGCGAGTGGGTTAAATATGTTGACTGGTTGGTTAAGAATCGTATCGAAGGCAAGCGGTCTCCCGGCTTCCGGGTCAGGTATCAGGTTAAACGTTATTTTGAGAGGGAAATCAGGAAAAAGATGGCTCGCTCGGGGCTGTTATATTACGGTGACGGCCATAAAGAGGTTTTGATCGAACCTCTTATTGACGCCGGCGGCAGATTTATTTCACCTTACCTGACCGGCGAAGCCATTCTGACGGTTGGTTCGGCGTTTCATGAAATTCTCGCCCCTTCCTGCGGCGTCATATCCATAGGTCCTTTCGGCTGCATGCCCACCCGGCTGGCGGAATCAATTCTCAACGAGAAGTTTACCACCTCCGTAAAAAAAGCCATAGCCACCCATAACGGCTGTGACGCCTATGCCCATATTCTTGACGTTGAGCGGAAGATGCCGTTTCTGGCCATTGAAACCGACGGTAATGTTTTTCCGCAGATAATTGAGGCCCGTTTGGATGCCTTTTGTCTACAGGCCGGGAGACTTAACAACAGGCTGCTGGACGGATAGGCTTGCACGCGGGCATAATTTTATTTTCGACTTCCTGTGGATCGGGTAAGGTTCCCTGGGTCCGGTCGCAGTAGAAGACAAGTATCCGAGAGACTCCCGGATTCAGGGAGAACTTTGAGCAATACATCGAGGTCTACAAATCATGGATGAACCGCGTGACGTAATAATAATAGGCGCCGGCCTGTCCGGCCTGTCTGTCTTTCATTTTCTGAAAAAAAACAAATTTCGACCGGACAGGATGCTGATCCTTGAAAAAGACAGCCGGGCGGGAGGTGCGATCAGATCATGTGCCGCGGACGGCTATCTGGCGGAATGGGGGGCGCATGGTTTCCTTGACAACGTTGCGGAGAGTCGCGAGTTGCTTGCGGATACCGGTCTGGACCGGGAGGCCCAGAAGGCGCCGCTGGGTAATTTTGTCCGTTACATATGTCTTGACGGCAAACTGGCCATGATACCGCAGCATCCTCTTAAAATTATAAAGTCATCTCTGCTGCCGCTGACCGGGAAACTGCGCGTATTAGCGGATCTGTGGAAAAAACCCCGAACGGTTGAACAGACGGTCAGCCAGTGGGCGGCGTACCGTTTTGGCCGGGGTGTTCTTCCTTTTGTCGATGCCGTGTTTACCGGCACTTATGCCGGAGATGCGGAACGGTTAAGCATGGACGCGGTCATGCCCGGCATACGCCGTTTGGAGTTGGCGGAGGGCTCTGTCCTGCGGGGGTTGTTGAAAAAGCGGAAAGCGGCCGCCGGGAAAAAGTCCGGTTTGCCGGCCATGGTCAGCTTCCCGCAAGGCATGACACGGCTGGTTGATGTCCTTGCGGAGGATGCCGGCATCCAGTTCAATACATCGGTTGATTCTATCCGCCGGATTGGAAATAATAACGAAATATGGGAGGTAAGGGCCGGGGGGGGTGTATATAAAACCAGAACGGTTGTTTTGGCCCTTTCCGTCAACCAGAGCCTGGCGCTTCTTTCCGCCGCGGCCCTGGCCGGCGTGGATAAGCCTGTCTTGGCCAGCCTGCCCACCGCCAGGGTTGTTAACGTGGTAATGGGCTTTACCGATAATACCGCCGAAATTCCATTCGGCTTCGGCTACCTCGCCCCGGAACGGGAGAAAAGGTTCGCCCTCGGCGCACTGTTTTCGACCCATATGTTCCCGGGCCGGGCGCCTCGGGGGCGAGTTCTGCTTGAGGCCCTGGTAGGCGGCCGGCGGCATCCCGAGAAGGTCGATCTGGATGATGACGAACTGATCCGTAAATCATACGAGGATATCAGCCGGCTTATTAAGCTGCCGGAGCCGCCGTGTTTTACCAGAGTCCTGCGCCCGCCCCAGGGTATTCCCCAACTGGAATTGGGTTATCCCGCCCTTCTTGCCTGGCGCAATAATATTATTAAAGAACAAAAAGGCCTTTATATCTGCGGCTTCGGCTGGGAGGGTATAGGTATAAACGATATGACCAAAGCGGCGAAGTCCGTGGCCGAGGCGA
Organism: uncultured Desulfobulbia bacterium; assembly: GCA_964460745.1. GTDB lineage: Bacteria > Desulfobacterota > Desulfobulbia > Desulfobulbales > BM004 > CAYWUR01. Next base: position 3,146 of record CAYWUR010000247.1, read on the forward strand.
TTGCCAGAGGCGCGGCTCACGGCGGCGATGAGGCGGCGGTCAAGGGCGTATATTTCTGATAAATTTTTTAC
>CAYWUR010000248.1:0-3209 GCA_964460745.1 uncultured Desulfobulbia bacterium
AACAGTTACGGTTACGAGTTTAGGGTAATTTGTTGCCTTTGCTGAATAGTTACAATACATTTTTATTATAAGGTCTTGTTAGGCATGGCGATATCATTGGGCCAACTTGAATATCTAAAAGATTATAAGGTCGGGAAAATTTTTCTTCCTCTGCAGGGCGGGCGGCGGTTACGGCTGGAATGTGTCGGCAGGGCAATAAACTCCGCCGCGCTGGTTGCGGAATTTATTGCCGGCCAGCTGCCTGTGCGGGAATTGGATCTTCAGGGGAAATGTCTTCTTTTTTTTGATGTCGGCGGCGTGCCTTTTTCTATAAGCGCCGCGATCGAGAAGATCAAAAACGACCGGCAGCTTACCCTAAACGCCGTCGAGCCGGTAACTCACAGGCAAAAACGGGAATATTTTCGGGTAGATGCCGCAATGCCCGTCAGCTCGTCGGCGTGTGCCGGGGGAGAAGATGCGGCGCCGGAATCGGCCCTGACCGGTAATTCGGTGAATATCAGCGCCTGCGGCATTCTTGTTCTGTTTTCGCAGCCGTTGCCAATCAGGCAGCGAATGTCCCTGCGTATTGTTTTGCCTGAGCCGCAAGACTACACCGTTGACTGCCAGGGAACTGTTGTGCGGTGTGACAAGACCGGCGCCGCCGGTAAGTATATGGTCAGTTTTCATTTTGATGAAATTGAGTTGGAGGATCAGGATAAGATCATCGCCTTCTGCCTTGCCCAACAGCGCCGGCAATTAAGCCTGAAAGTTCAGGTCCTTGGTCCATCATAAACGTTCATCATCCCTCCTCCCGGAGTCTGCGTTTATCCCCCTTAAGGGAGGACTACGGCAAGCGCCCTGTTTTTAAGGGTGCTTGCCTGTACGCGCTTACGCCCTGCGATATATATGGAAACTATCACGGTTCTATATCGTTTTCTTCTTCCGGAAAATGTTGAACAGACTTTCAGCCTGAAACTGGATGCGGAAAGTATTGAACTGGTGGATGATATTTTGACGCCGCCGCCGGTCTGGACAAAACTCGAATTTCATCGGTGCCCAAACTGTTTACTTAATGCGAAAGAACAGCGGCACTGTCCTTTGGTGTTACATCTTGTTCCTGTTGTTGAACGGTTTGCCGGTATTTTATCGTATGAAATGATCCACCTTGAGGTTGTTACGGAGGAAAGATTCATCTCCCAGCAGACTTCGGCGCAGAGAGGGGTAAGTTCCCTGCTCGGTCTGATTATGGCGACAAGCGGTTGCCCCCATACGGCTTTTTTCAAGCCGATGGCCCGTTTCCATCTGCCCCTTGCCAGTGAAGAAGAAACAGTTTACCGGGCCATATCAACCTACATGCTGGCCCAGTTTTTTCGACGGAACGCCGGGGAAAAAGCGGATTTTGCCCTAAAAGGGCTTTGTGATGTTTACGAAAACATCCACCAGGTAAATATCGCGATAGCAACGCGCCTGCGGGCCGGCGCTGAAACCGATTCGGTTATAAACGCCGTGGTCATGCTCGACATGTTTACGAAATACATGCCGTTTATCATCAAGGATTCGCTGGAAGAAATCAGATATCTATTTGAGCCGTATATGGCGGAAAGCAGAAAAAGAGATGCGGGGTAAAGGGGAGGACGACTCATGGGCGCCGTTCAAATGTCAGAAGGCCCCCCTGCCTGTCATCTTTTCCCAATGGGTTGCCGTTAAACAGGAGATCTTTACCGTCAACGGCAAAACAACCGGTTTGCCGCCGATTGCTTGTCGAGATTTTTTTAATAAGATCGCGCGCTCCTTCCGGTAGCAGATCGATCGCGGTCATATCTGGTGATTTTCCCTCGTCGACTCCTAATAATTTTTTCCCCTGTTGATTGCAAAGAGTAATTCCGCCACGGGTATCCACCGTCAGGACGCCGCATGGCAATGCCTCCATTATGTCGTCAAAAAGCAGTATTTTTTCCTTTACGTCTTCGAGTTTCTTGACAACTTCGTCGGTGTTCTTATCCTTGAAATATTTTTTTATCGCCGCTTTCACGGTATCGCGGAGCTTATCTTCATCCCATGGTTTAGAAATAAATTTGTAGATATGGCCTTCATTGATGGAATCCACGATGGTGGCCGTATCCGCAAAACCCGACAGAACAAGGCGTACGGTTTCCGGCCGGCGGCCGCAGACAAGTTTGAGGAATTCCACCCCGCTCATGCCCGGCATGCGGTAGTCGGAAATGATGATCTGAATGCCCGGCTCTTCTTCAAGGATTTTGAGTCCTGCCTCGCCGGATGTAGCAGTAAGAAGTTCATAATCGTCGTCCATGAAAAAACGAGTCAGGGACCGTAAAACAAATTTTTCATCGTCAACGCAGAGAATTTTTATGCCGTCATCCATTATCAACGTCCTCATTTGATATTATCGGAATTTTGATCGTAAAGGTCGTGCCGCGCCCCGGTTCACTGGTAACGGCAATCTCGCCGCGATGTTTTTTTGTTATGATGTCATAGGCGATGCTGAGACCAAGGCCGGTGCCCTTGCCGACCTCCTTGGTAGTGAAAAAAGGTTCGAACAGCCTGGATAAATTTTCCGCTGGAATGCCGCAGCCGGAATCGGCAATCGAAACGCAGACGGCATCTTTTTCCGGCCAGGTGCGCACGGTTATTTCTCCTTTCTGGTCAATGGCCTGGGCCGCATTGACCAGAAGATTTAAAAAAACCTGGTTTAACTGTTGCGGATAGCATTCGATTTCGGGAAGTTCACCGTATTCCTTCTGCAATGTTGTCTTGTACTTCAATTCATTCCAGGCGATATTAATGGTGTCTTCCAGGCACTGGTTAATATCGGCATGGGCGCGGACCGCCTGATCAACTCTGGAAAAACTTTTCAGATTCTGGACAATATCCTTGACCCGTTTGACGCCCTCCAGGGATTCGTCCAGTAAGTCGTTGATATCCTCCAGGATGAAAGAAATTTTAAATTTCTTTTCTTCTTCCTTGACCCTTGCCGATATGTCGGGGTTGTTCAATCCGTCCACAATTTTCCGCTGGGCGTCCAGAAAATCCGTCAGGCCGCTGATGTATTTTGCCAGTGAATTGATGTTGCTGTTAACGAAACCGATGGGATTGTTTATCTCGTGGGCCACGCCGGCGGCCAGCTGGCCGATGGAGGCCATTTTTTCCTGCTGTAGGATTTGCGACTGGGTAGCCTTGAGTTCGGCGTAGACTTCCTGAAGGGCGACATT
>CAYWUR010000249.1:0-3189 GCA_964460745.1 uncultured Desulfobulbia bacterium
TGCAACAAAGTCGGGCAGCGGGTTATGATGGAATTCGAGAATAAGTGATTTCAGGCTATTCTTTCTTTATCATGAAGAAAGAATAGCCTGCTTGTGTCTCTCGGCCAAGGAAAACATCTTTACGTTTTATCGCTCAGCAGCCAATCGCCGGCTTTGACGACCTGTATATCCGTGGAGATATCTATCAAGGACGGTTTGTCAATTGTTACCAGCACCTGTTTAGCTCGGGGGAACTCAACGGCGGCGGCGTGCATGGCCCTGGTTTCCCTATCCAGAGTTTCCGGATGATCAATACTGACGCAGACCTGAATCAGTTCTTCGCGGCCATCGACATACCTGGCAAGGAAATCCACCTCAAATCCGTCAGTCGTTCGAACATAGGCTATTTCGGCGTCACGCCGGTTCAGCTCTAGAAAAACCGCAGTTTCAAGGGCATGGCCGAGATTGGCTTTGCCTGAGCGGTCAAAAATCGGGATCAGGCCGGTATCGATGGGATAAATTTTTCGTGGATTTACCCGTCGCCGTCGTTCCGAGTCGGTGGCAACAGTAAGACTGAACAGTAGAAAAGAATCTTCAAGATAGCCCAAATAGCTGTGCAGGGTGTCTTTGCCAATCGCAAAACCCTGTGATTTAAGATCGGCATGGAATTTGTTGACACTGAAGATCGCGGCGGCATTTCCCAACAACTGGCGAACCATCCAGCGAAGCGCCACAGGCTGGGAAATCCCATGCCGTTCCACGACATCGCGCAATAGTACCACATCTATATAGCTGCGAAGCAATTCCGTCCGATTGCGTGGATCAAGACCCTGGGCCTCAGGGAAACCGCCATGTTCCAGGAAGCCGTGAAGGTTGTTGTCTATAAGGGAACGTTGGGCTTTCGTCAATCGCTCGGGTGGCGCCAGCGGTTCGTGACCGGCATGACGCAGGCTTTCGCGGAAGCTGAAAGGGAAGACCTTCGCCTCCATGGCGCGACCGCGCATACTGGTGGCCACTTCGCGGGAGAGGAGCCTGGCCGAGGAACCCGAGAGAAAAATATCCATTTTTTCACTATCCAGGATACGGCGCACAAAAACTTCCCAGCCGGTGACCACCTGAATTTCATCCAGGAAAAAAGTGACTCGCCGTTGGTCCCGCCATTGCGGATAGAGCCGATAATACTCTTCAACAAGTATATCCAGGTCTGCCGCCCGCATCCCGGCCAGGCGTTCGTCTTCGAAACTGAAATACAACAGGGCCTCTCGCGGCGTCCCCAGGGATCTGCGGTCCTTAAGAATCTGCCAGAGCAGGCTGGTTTTACCTGCCCGCCGCATGCCGATCACGGCTACCGCTTTATGAGGCGCGGACGGCAGCCAGATCTCACGCCGGGTTAAAATCGGCGCAGGGACGGTGACTCCATCGACAATCTTCTGCCGTATGACCTGACGATATCGTTCTTTCATAAAGGATATATTATGCATTTTTTATCCTTGTGGCAAGGATAAAAATACCAAAACTGTTCACCACAACCAACAAGGATTACTGCGAGACTCCGGATTCGGTGCCCGTGAGCGCTTGTGTTATGCCGTAAACCATCATAGGGGCAATAAGCCCGCTCCGTCGACAAGCTTGCAAGTGGGCGGACCAAATCTTCTTGCCCGGAAATTGTTTCTTGTATGGTAATTCTTTTGGCATAGTTTACCTCCTTATGTTATTTCTGAGGCTACCATGACATATTCCGCTCACGCGTGAAAGATGTGGCTGATTAGGCTTTTACGGATGCCTTTCTTTGCCACGAAGAAAGAACAGCCTGTCCGTGTCTTCCGGTCAAAGAAAACAGTAAGAATTTGTATCTGTATAACAAATTATATACGATGTTGGAAGCGGAGCAAGGTGGCGGTGATATGCGCTGCTTTTTTTAGATACGAAATGTCGTCTTAGTAAAATATATCGAGCGCAGGTGACCTGAATTTGAATTCTATATCAGAAGGGAAGTTAACCGTCCAGGTATATGCCAGCGAGAAAGTGCGGCCGGCCTTTGAGTTATTGGAGCGTTTAACGCATGTTCAGATTCATTTCACGGACTGGTCTTTTTCGCCGCGTCAATTGTTGCAAAATATTGCTATGATGGCGAAGGCCGATGTCATCTATTTTCATTCGCCGGCGAATATGAGAATATTAATGATGCCTATTGCCCGGTTGTTGGGCAAGCCGGTGATGCTGCAATGGATCGGTTCTGATGTTCTGACCGTTACTTGGAGAAATAGGGAGCCTTTTTGGGATATCGGCGCTGAAAAGGATGTTTCCGTAAAGGAGGTCCTTCTTGGCGGTCTCGTTGGACCTGCCAGATTAATGGTTGCTTTAACGATGCGGTTTGCCCGGTGGTATGCTTTTTTCCTGCGGAAATTGGTTACACACCATGTGGTCTGCGCGTCCCATCTGGTGGAGGAATTGAGGGCTGCCGGCATTGCCGCGCAGTATTTGCCGGTTCTGAATTTTATTAATCCTGAATTGTTGCCTTTCCCGGATGACTTCGCGATCCTGACGTATATCGGATTTCATGCAACCAGCGACAAGCGGACTTTTTACGGTTGGCACAGCATGGTGCGTCTAGCCCGGGATTATCCTGACTTGACGATATTTGTTGTCGGCCGCAGTCTGATCCATGATGACTATCCTGCAAATTTGATCTTTCTGGGCTATCTAGATGATATCCGCCAAGTTTTTAGCAAGGTCAAGGCCATCGTGCGTTTGACATACCATGACGGCATGCCCAGGATAATTTTGGAAGGTCTGGCAACAGCGCGCTATATAATATACAATCAACGCCTGCCCCACACTTTTTATGTAGATAATTACGATAAGCTTAAAAAGGCCATCGAGAAAATCCGGAAAATTTCGGCACTGAATCTGGCTGGTTTGCAATACATGGAAAAAATGTTTGCCCCCGAGGTAATAGCCAGACAATTTGTAAAGGAATTTGAGGCGGCAAGGATAAAAAACGGCTAAACGTCTAAAACGTTCACCTTATCGCAATCCTTGATTAGGAGAAGATGATATTGCAGCCTACGAAGTTTTATGACCGGTGGTTTGCCGAGAGAGTTCAATCGCGACCGACGATTAGCAAAAAAATACTATTCAATGAAGCACTTCGCTTGGTCTGGGACATATGTGACCAAAATCTAGGTCATACCATTAAACTGCTAGATG
>CAYWUR010000250.1:0-3180 GCA_964460745.1 uncultured Desulfobulbia bacterium
CACATCCTTTATCTGTAGGCCGTAGCGGGCGTTTGCCCCCCGCCGTATTTTGAAATCCAGATAATTGCCGCCTGTTACCCGTTCGGCATAAGCGGAAAGAGTGCCGGGAATATTCTGGGCCAGAGCCTCAACTTGCGAACCCAGTTCGGAAAGCGTCGCGAGATCAGGGCCCATGATCTTGATGCCGACCGGCGTCTTGATGCCGGTCGACAGCATGTCGATTCTTGTTTTAATCGGCATGGTCCAAGCATTGGTAAGCCCTGGAAACCGGATGGCGTTATTGAGGTCATCGATTAATTCGTCAATGGTAATATAGCGTGCCGCCGGCCAGATGACTGACAGCGGTTTCTGTAGCCAGTCCGGCCAACTTGCATAAAAACGATGAATTTTTTTCTTGCGCCACTCATGTATTATTTCCCCCTGTTCCGTCTCGGGCCACAACAGGGTCAAAGGTTCTTTCAGCCAGTCCGGCCAATTTGAAAAAAAGCGTTGCCGCCTGATTTTTTTGTAAACTACCTGGGGCCGCAGGGTAATGGTGGTTTCGAGCATGGAAAGAGGCGCCGGATCGGTGGCCGATTCGGCGCGGCCGATCTTGCCGAGGGTGTGGTCGACTTCGGGAAAGGTCTGGATTATTTTGTCGGTTTGCTGCAGAATTTCCCGGGCCTTGGTAATGGAAATCCCCGGCAGCGTTGTCGGCATGTACAACAGATCGCCTTCATTCAAGGGCGGCATGAATTCACTGCCCAGCTGTTTGAGCGGGTAGATCGTAGCGGCCAGCAAAAAAATCGCCAGCAGTAGGGTGGTCTTCCGCCATTTGAGCGCGGTTTGAATCAGGGGCAGATAAAGACGGATGAAAAAATGGCTGACCGGGTTTCTTTTTTCCGGCACAATTCTCTGGGGAATCAGGCAGATGGCCGCGAACAGTGAGACAAGCAACGCCGCAATCATGCTCCAGCTCGGCAGTTCATAACGCAAAACCCCTGCCAACCCGACAAGTAGCGGCGGGCCTGCCACCGCCGACAGCCAGATCATTATTTTGCGACGGCGTGTAAATTTCTCGGTGATTGTCTGCTCACGCACAAAAAAAGTCATCAGCACCGGAATAATGGTAACAGCCAGAATTGCCGAGGCGGCCATGGCAAAGGTTTTTGTGTAGGCCAGCGGCTTGAAGAGGCGACCGGACTGTTCCTGGAGCGAGAAGACCGGCAGGAAGGAAACGGTAATGATGAGCAGGCTATAGAACAGCGCCGGTCCCACCTCCTTGGCTGCGTTGATAATTGTTTCCAGATGGGGCTTTTGCCCCTTGTCCCTTTCCAGGTGTTTATGGGCGTTCTCGACCATAACCACCGAGGCGTCGACCATAACGCCGATGGCGATGGCAATGCCGCCGAGGCTCATTATCGTCGCGTTGATGCCCAGGAAATACATGACTAGAAAGGCGATCAGAATGCCGACCGGCAATGTGAAAATCGCCACCAGGGCGGACCGAAAATGCAGGAGAAAAATGATGCAGATGATGGCGACAACCGCCATCTCTTCAAAAAGTTTGGATTTGAGAGTGTTGACGGCCCGCATGATAAGATTTGACCGGTCGTATCCGGACAGGATTTTGACCCCCGGCGGCAGACCCTTGGCGAGTTCCTTAAGTCTTTTTTTGACATTTTTGATAACCTGCAGGGCGTTTTCGCCGTACCGCATGACAATGACGCCGCCGGCCGCCTCCCCTTTGCCGTTCCATTCAAGAATGCCGCGTCGCAATTCCGGGCCGAGATGGATGTCGGCGATATTTTTCAGTAAAATCGGGGTGCCGAGCCGATCGCTGTCCACGGCGATTTTTTCAAGATCATCAATAGACCGGATATATCCCAGCCCCCTCACCATAAATTCGGTTTCGCCCATCTCCAGGAGCCTGCCGCCGACATCACTGTTGGAGCGTTGAATGGCGGTTTTTACCTTCTGGAGGGAAAGGTTGTAAGCCGACAATTTGTTGGGGTCCACTTCAACCTGGTACTGCTTGACAAAGCCGCCGATGCTCGCCACCTCGGATACGCCGGGTACGGCGGTTAATTCATAGCGCAGGTACCAGTCCTGCAGGCTCCTTAACTGCTGCAGATCATGGGTGCCGGAGGTGTCCTGCAGGACATATTCGTATATCCAGCCTACCCCGGTGGCGTCAGGGCCGAGACTGGGGGTAACGCCGCGCGGCAGGCGGCCGGCGACGAAATTCAGATATTCGAGAACCCGGGAACGGGCCCAGTAAAGATCGACGCCGTCCTCGAAAATGATATAAACGAAAGAAATCCCGAAAAAGGAATAACCCCTTACCGCCTTGGCAAAGGGGACACTGAGCATGGCGGTAGTCAACGGATAGGTCACCTGGTCTTCAACAACCTGCGGCGCCTGGCCCGGATATTCGGTTGAGATGATGACCTGGACATCGGAGAGATCCGGAATGGCATCAAGCGGCGTGCGCAATACGGCCAGACAGCCGCCGACCACGACAAAAGCGGTCACCAGTATCACCAGAAACTTATTGTTTATTGACCACTCTATAATCTTTTCTATCATTTACCGGTCCCTGAAAAGTTATCTTCCCCGGCCCCGGTTTTCCGGCTTTTGGCCTGGAGCATCTTCTGAATCGCCTCTTTGAGCTTTGATTCGGAATCGAGCAGGAATTGGCCTGAAACCACGACCGGCTCCCCGACCGCCAAGCCCGTCAATACCTGAATCCTGCCATCATCCAGGGGAAGCCCCAGGGTAACGGCGCGCGGCACAAATTTGCCGTCATCACGACTCACAAAGACAAGATTTCTTGTCCCGGAATGAATTACCGCTTCAGCGGGAATAACCAGTCCTTCCTTGCCGGAGATAACCTTTATTTTAACATCACCGTACATATTCGGTTTAAGTTCGAGATCGGCATTATCGAGTTCCAGGCGCGCTACCACATCCCTGGTTTTCTGCTGGAGATATGGGTAGATATACTGCACCGCGCTTCGGTATATTCTGCCGGGTTTGGAGATAAATGTTATTTCAGCCTGTTGGCCGACGTTTATCCAGGGGGCCTCATATTCATAGATATGGGCGACGACCCATATTTTTTTCAGATCAGCGATTTTATAAAGAGTGGATTGCGCCATGATATAGGCGCCCTGAACGGCGTTATTTTCCAGAATCACG
>CAYWUR010000251.1:0-3147 GCA_964460745.1 uncultured Desulfobulbia bacterium
TGGGCGTGATCCGGTTCTGCAATTATACTCCCTGTATATTGCAGGGCCGGAGCACACCCATATGGGGCTGCCGGTGAACTTTTACGTGACCTTACTGCACGGGGGTGGCGAAAGTCAAGAATTTCTCTTGTCGGCGTGCCGGCGAAATATTTATGTTGAGATTTGATGGTAATATTCGTTAATCCCTATTTGCCTTATCAGGATTATATATGTATAAAAGGAATAAATTGAAAAAAATCGGCGGTCGCGAGTCCGGCCAATCATTCGACCGGCTCCCGGTTCCCGCAAAGAATATCATGGAGGATATCATATGGAAGATGAGCGGCGTTTGAATTGTGAGGGGCTGAGCTGTCCGCAGCCGGTTATTCAGACGAAGGATTCCCTGACGGCTATGGCGGTCGGCGACAGACTGCTGGTTATTGTCGACAATGAGGCGGCCCGTGTCAATGTGCAGCGGTTTGCCGTTAGTCAGGGGCATACCGTGCAGGTTAACAAAAAAGGGGAGAGTATTTACGAACTCCTGATCGTGAAAGGCGAGGGAGGGAGCGCCTCCCCCGCCCCGTCGATTGTCTGTGAAACGTCCGAGAAAAGACAGGTGGCGGTTTATATTGCTTCAGAGGTGATGGGGCGGGGGGACGACGGCCTGGGGCAGGTTCTGATGAAGGCCTTTGTTGATACGCTTGCCCACTTTGCTCAGGATGTTTCCCACGTTATTTTAGTAAACTCCGGCGTGAAGCTGGCGGTGGAAGATTCCCCTGTCCTGCCGCATCTTCAGCAACTTGAGCAGATGGGAGTGGAGGTTCTGGCGTGCGGCGCCTGTCTGAATCATTTCCAGCTCAAGGATAAGCTGCGGAGCGGGACGGTTTCCAATATGTTTTCAATTGTTGAAGTACTTGCCGCCGCCGGCAATGTCCTGCGGCCTTAGGCGTCTGAAGGTATACTTTATGGATATTCATCATCTGCTTGTTTTTGCCTCGGTTTATAAAAACAGAAGCTTCACCAAGGCCTCCAGGCAGCTCCATATCAGCCAGCCGACCATAAGCGAGCATATCAAGAATCTTGAAAACGATTTGGCCTGCAAACTTTTTGACAGATTGGGCCGCGCTATAATTCCCACGGCAGAAGCGGAAATTATCTACCCCAAGGCCCTGAAGGTTATAGAAGATGTTGAAAAAATCAAGGACGATCTTGCCGGGGAAAGCGGCAGCGTCAGGGGGCCGTTAAAATTAGGGGCAAGCACTATACCCGGCGCCTATCTCCTGCCGCTGCCGGCCGCGGAATTTAAAAAAAACAACCCGGATGTCTCCTTTGAAATTGTTATCGCGGATACCGGAAGGATAACCGACATGGTTCTGAACCATGAATTGTTGTTCGGTATTGTCGGTGCGATGATGCTTCCGCAAAGGGTTTTATATCATCCGTTCTGTGAAGACGAACTTGTCCTTGCCGCCTCTGCCGTTGTTGCGAAAAAAAACGTAACGGCAATAAACGATGTCTATAATATTCCGTTTTTGATGAGAGAAGAGGGGTCGGGCACCCGGAGGATTATGGAAGGGCTTTTTGAGAAGCTGGGTGTGGATTGCAGAAAATTAAACATTATCGCCATTCTGGGTTCGTCGACGTCTGTCAAGGAGGCGTTAAAGGCGGGACTGGGGGCGTCGATTCTGTCAAGACGGGCAATTGAGGAAGAACTGCAAAGCGGCGCCCTCAGAGAAATTGTCGTGCCGGGATTGAATTTTACCCGGCATTTTTATTTGATAAAGCACAAGAAAAGAACCCTGCCCGGCCATTATCAGGCATTTTATGACTATCTGCGCGGCAAATAGCCTTCGGGTTATTTCTTTATGTCGTCGTATAACTCCGGGTTGAGTTTTTTGGCACAGTCGAGACAAATGCCGTGGCTGAATTCCACATCGGAATGGTCCTGAATATATTCCTCAACCCTGTGCCAGTAGCCCTTATCATCACGAATTTTTTTGCATGAGGCGCAGATCGGCAGGAAACCATGGAGTTTCTTGATTTTATCATGGGCGGTCTGTAATTCCGTAACAAGCCTTTTCTGTTCCTTCTCCATCCGGTCTTTGTACAAGGCCATTTCAATGGCTATCTGTAGTTCTCTATCCTTGAAAGGTTTTAAGAGGTAGCCGAAGTGGTTGGTCAGTTTGGCTTTTTCCACCAGATTATCGTCGGCGTAAGCGGTGATATATATGATCGGGATGTCGAAGCGGGAACGTATCCGGCCGGCTGCGTCAATGCCGTCCATTTCGCCTTGGAGCATAACATCCATTAGTATCAGATCAGGTATGATTTCTTCAGCTTTTTTAATCGCTTCTTCTCCGGACGTTACCAGCGCGGCGACTTCATATTTCATGTCAGTCAGCGTGATTTTGATATCGTTGGCGATAATCCATTCATCTTCAACCACCATGATTTTTGTGTTTTCTGGCATGGTCTTTGGTCTCCCCGCGCGTCTGCCGGGACAGCCGCCGTGTCGTGTGAAATATTGTTGAACGGTTACGTCCTTTTTTTATAAATTATTTCCTTGAATCTGATCCTGAACTCGGTGCCGCCTTCTCTTAAAACCTCTATTTTCCCGCGTAGCTGTCTTTCCGCCAGATTGGTCACCAGATGCAGACCCAGAGATTTTGTGGTGTTGATATCCAGGTCCGCCGGCAGGCCGATACCGTTATCGCTGATATTCAATTGATATTCGATATCCGCGTCTGCCAGCCGGTTGAAGGTTATTTTGACTTCGCCTGTTTTTCCGTCCGGAAAGGCGTGTTTCAGGGAGTTTGTAAGTAATTCATTGATAACCAGGCCGCAGGGGATAGCCGTATCAACCCCCATTGCGACGTCCTCGATATCCGTCAGCAGCTTAACTCTGTTCGGGGTGCCGCCCGAGGTGCTGAACAGGTTGACGGCCAGGTTCTTAATATAATCACCGGTCTGGATATTTGTAAAATCATCGGACTGATAAAGTGTTTCATGGATAAGGGCCATTGCCCTTATCCTGTTCTGGCTGCTTTCCAGGGTTTCAAGCGTTTTCGGGTCCTTGATTCCTCTTGATTGGAGCCGCAGCAGACTTGAGACAATCTGCATATTGTTTTTGACCATATGGTGAATTTCCCGCAGCAACAGTTCTTTTCC
>CAYWUR010000252.1:0-3138 GCA_964460745.1 uncultured Desulfobulbia bacterium
GAACAGTTACGGCTACGAGTTTAGGATAATTTGTTGCCTTTGCTGAATAGTTACATTTTTTCTAAGTTAATAAACTACACCGTGTTGTTGTCACTGTCATGGTCTGGTTATAATTTCGGAGGGAATATAAATGAAGGACATGAGTATTTATCCCGGTCTTGCGAATAAACAGGTAAGCACGGCTCTGCTGTTGGCCGCAGGTACGGGCAGCCGCCTTTCTCCCTTGACCGACATGACGCCCAAATGCCTTGTTCCGGTTAATAAAATATCTATTCTTGAGAGGCTGATCCACTCCCTCCAGGTACACAATTTCAAGCGTCTGGTTGTGGTTGTCGGGCATCAAGCCGACTGTATCCGTAGTTTTCTTGGAACTCGGGCCGGGGGAATGGAAATTACTTATATAACCAGTCCCTTATACAAAACAACCAACAATATTTATTCGTTATGGCTTGCCAGAAAGGCAATAGATGAACCGTTTCTGCTGATTGAGAGCGATCTTGTTTTCGACCCGGCAATGCTTAAGGGTATGCTCCATCCTGATCGAATCGCAGTGGCCAGATTGCAGCCCTGGATGAACGGCACCACGGTGACGATCAATCGGCGCCGGGAGATTAAGGCATTTTATTGCGGCGCTCATAAACATGATGGAAACCATTACAAGACCGTCAATATTTACAGCCTTTCCACCATAACCTGGCAACTGCTCCGAGAAAGATTGGACCGACATATTTCAAATAATATGGTGAATGGCTACTATGAGACTGTTTTCGCGGATATGGTCAACGAGGGCTGTCTCTCTTTTAAGCCGGTTTTCTTTGATATCAACCACTGGTATGAGATTGACACCATTGCTGATCTCAGAGCAGCTGAACAGGTGCACGGTCTACATCATCGGCCGCCTGCCATTAACAGAATTAACAGGGGCTCCCGCCGTCATCCCGGCATAGAGGCGTCCGTTGCCAAAGATGTCAACTTCGACGTTACCACTGTAATCCATTAACCGGCAAGGCAAGGACTTCGCTTCGTGGCGACCTTCATATAAAGTACATTGAGAAATGACAAATAAATACTCTACCGCTCAACAGCACTACGAATTTATTTCCAGCCAGCATGGCGGCTATTGGCGTCATGATTTCATTGATCATAACTATCTCTATAACCTCTATTTTCCGCCGGAGGATTTTTTCACCCATATTACCAGACATATCCATCAGTTGGTGTTAAGCTATCCCGTTGCCCAGAAAGACCTGGCCGGCCTGATGGGCGACCTGATCGCCCAGCCGCCGGAGCGGATTGTGGTGGGCAATGGGGCGGCAGAGCTTATCAAGATTGTCGCCGGGATGGGCCGTAAATTGATCGTGCCGGTCCCGTCGTTCAATGAATACGCCAATGCAGCGCTTACGGGAAATGTAGTTGAGTTTGCCCTTGAGGCACCCTCCTTTCAGTTGGATGTGGACAAATTCGCTGCAGAGGCCATCCGTTGCAAGGCCGGTTTGGCAGTGGTGGTCACCCCGAACAATCCCACCTCTTTGTTGGTCCCGAAAGCTGAACTTATCCGTTTGCTAAAGAAATTGGCAGACCACGACTGTATACTCATCGTTGATGAATCTTTCATTGATTTTGCCGAAAACCGCGACCGGGAAACTCTTGAAAAAGAGATTGATAAATTTCCGAACCTGGCAATTTTCAAAAGCATGAGCAAGGCCTATGGCATCTGCGGCATCCGGATCGGTTACATGCTCACCGCCAACCCTGACTTTGCGGCAAAAGTCAGGCAAGGGCTCCATATCTGGAATATTAACGGTTTCGCAGAAGAATTCCTGCGCCTTGCCCCGCAGTACCGGCAGAAGTTTATTGACAGCTGTAGTAAGGTCAAGACTGATCGCGACCATTTTTATAAGCAACTCCAAGCGATCCGGGGAATGACCGTCTACCGGCCCGACGCCAATTATATTTTCTGCCGTCTGCCCGATCAGGCCGCATCCGGCCCGGAAGTAACCGAAAAGCTGTTTATTAAGCACAATATTTACATAAAACACTGCCAGGACAAGACGATGCTGGAATCCGACCGTTATCTCCGCATAGCCAGCCGCACCCAGCCTGAAAACATGCGCCTGGTTGAAGCGTTGCGCGACGTTATTGGTCTGGAGAAGGAATAATGGCAGCCCCGCATTCATCGGATTCGCCCGCTTCCATACTCTCTTTTGCCAAAGACCTGCCGAACATATGTTCTCTGGCAGGGCTTCTATGCGCGGTTCTCGCTATCTATTATGCGGTCCTGGGCATCTTCTCAGCCGCGATGATCGGCCTGATCTGGGCGGTATTCTTTGACTGGAGTGATGGCATTATCGCCCGGCGCCTGAAAGGGCGGAACGATAAACAGCGAGAGTTCGGAGGACAGCTCGATTCCCTGATCGACATTGTCAGCTTCAGTATTTGTCCGGCCATTATCCTGTTAAGCTACGGACATTTCAGTCCCTGGTTCCTGCCCGGAGCCTTTATTATCGTAGCGACCGGGGTACTCCGGCTCAGCTATTTCAATGTCTTCGGCCTGGCTGGCGAGTCGACCTACATGGGACTGGCGCTCGACAACAATATCATCGTCCTGGTCTTTGTCTTTCTGTTTAATGGATTAATCAGCCACACTGCTTTTTCTGCTTTTATCTATATCATGCTTATGCTGCTGGCCGCTTTGAATGTGGCCCCGATTAAAACTCCCAAGTTTACCGGCCGATGGTATTACGTCCTCCTCGCCTATACGGTGATCTTGTCCGTAATATTTGGCTGGCAGTCTGGGTGGTAAAAGTTGGGCACCGTAAGGAAATTTATCGCTAAAGCGAACCAATAAGGATTGCGGGGAAGGGGATATCCTATTCTGTTTAACTGTTCTTCGCCACAGCATCAGAGAAATTTTTGGTGACCCCAACGGGACTCGAACCCGTGTTCCCGGCGTGAGAGGCCGGTGTCCTAGACCGCTAGACGATGGGGCCACAAGGTAGTGCTTTTAAATTATACTGTAGTTTTTGTCAACATAATTAATTGCAATATACTGGTGTCGAAATCTTTACTAGTACCTCGTAACTCTTAAAACGTCGCATCTTGCTCGTTATTTTCCGCGCCGACCGCGTTGCGGCTTCT
>CAYWUR010000253.1:0-3119 GCA_964460745.1 uncultured Desulfobulbia bacterium
GTCAAAGGCGGAGAAGAAATTTTCAACATTTTCCTGATGATCGGTAAAAATGACCCGGTTGCCGAGACGCAGTTCCCGCACCTGATTTTTCAGAAGACGATAAGCCGGGCCGTTACCGACCAGCATAAATTTGTAAGTCGGCGGCAAGGCGGCCGCCGTGTCAACAAAAAAATCCAGCCCTTTCCAGCTTCGAAAAACACAGGCGTTGCCGACCAGAATTTCTTCTTCCTTGATCCCGTATCTCTTGCGTATGTTCAGTCTGGCGCTTTTTGAGAAGCTGAAGCGCTCGGTATCTATGCCGGTTGAAACAGTATGTATTCTCCCTTTTCGCAAACCAAGCTTTATGAGATTCTCTCTGATCGCCCGGCTGGTGGTAAGAATGACATCCGGGAAAAGCCTGTAGCTGAGAATTGAGCCTATAGGTGTACTGACATGTCTTGTTCTTATATTTAAGGGGACCCGCAGCAGTTTTGCCGTCATGCCGCCAAGCCAGCTGTCGTCCGAGGAGTGCGTGTTGACAACCGCCGGTTTAAGAGAGAGCATCAAAGAAAAAAGTTTTTTCCAGGAGGGCAGGTGGCCCTTTGTGCCGAAACGAACGTGATAAACCGGAATGTTTGCGGCCAGGGCGCGTTTGTAGAGTTCTCCATGATCAGGGGTAGCGAGGGCGACTCGAAACCCGAGCCGCCGCATCCCCTTCAATTCCTCAAGGACGCGGATTTCCTGGCCGCCCCAGCCGGTGGAGGCTTCCGTATGAAGGACAAGAGGGGATAAAGAGTTCATTTGTCGAAGTTCAGTGCGTTATGTTTCCGGCTGATGATCTTTTCAAAAGCATCGGTATAGCGGTTAAAATCATTTTCCAGCATTGCCGCGCGGGCCGCGGATCCCATCTGCCCGCGCAGGCGGGAACCGGAGAGCAGGCGTTCCAGATGTTCCTGCCAGGTTCCGGTTATCCGGTCGGCATCGCCGACAACCGGCAAGACAAAACCTGAGATATTATTGCGTATCAGTTCATGAGCCCCGCAAACGTCACTTGCCAGGACGGGCAGGCCGCAGCTCATCGCTTCCAGGACGACATTGGCGCAGGAATCAAAATACGTTGGATGAATCAGACAATCAGCCGCTTTATAACATTCCGCCATGCTGCTGCGCAACCTCGCAAAAATACAATTTTTGGGCAGATATCCAGGCCGATTCTTGCCGATAACTATGAGACGGGCCCGCGGAATTCGAGCGCTTATATTCCGGAAAAGCAAGCGGGCCAGACGATAATTTTTTAACAGCAGATTGTGGGCGACGAAGAGAACCGCGATTGAATCTTCATCGATGCCCCATTCCCGGCGAACTTTAACCCGGTCTTCATGGCTTATGCCGGGACTGAACAGTTCGGTGTCAACGCCGTTATGCAGTACCTGAACATTTTTTTTTTCAGCGCCGGCGGCAATTATCTGGTCGGCGGCAAATTTTGAATTCGGCAGGAACAAGGCCCTGCTGTTTAAAAGCAATCGGCGTTGGCGGGCGATTATTTTACGGTTTTTAGGTGAACGGTTGCGAACAAGCTTCAGCCATCGAAAAAACGGGTGATAGGCATTCGCGGCATGTTCAAGAAAATATTGGTGAGCGCCGCCGCCCAGGCGATAAATATCCGCGTTGTTTTTAAACTCCCAGTCAATTGACAGATCAGGCTGTATCTTGGCCACCAATAAATCGATGTCCCCTGTTTTCCGGTGGGTAATTATCCCGTCAACCGGCGTAAAACGTTCGCTGACAACATGAATTTCATGGTCCCGGCGGCGAAGAGCCTTGACGAGGCGGAACAGGTAATTTTCCTGGCCCCCGCCGGCCAGTTCAAAAATTCTTGTGAAAAATAAAAGTTTCATGCTGATCTTTAAAATAAAGATTACCAGAATTTATAGCGGGACGATTTCCTTTCTTCAAAGGAATAGCCGAAGTATTGCAGATCTTTTTTATAAATATTTTCGACTGTCCGCCGCGCCGCCTGGTTGTAATAAGTCGTGTAGTGCCGGTGCTTCGACTTGTTGACATGCGGCAGCGGCATTCTTTCAATACCCAGGTGGTCGCAGACTATATTAAAATCAAACTGCAGGCACTCGAATCTACAGATATAATCGACAAAGGGCCTGCCGTGCGCGTGGGTATATAAATGGAGAGGCAGTGAGTGGATTTTTACATTCTGCTCCTGCCGGTATTTCTCTATATCGGCGGCAAAATCCGCAAAAGGAATCTTAAAATAGGAGGCAATGGACACCAGTCGATCATACGGATTTCTGACAACCGAAAAAATAAAATAATCTTCCAGCTGTTCATCGGTAATATTTTTCAGCCATTTATCAAATTCCACCGGGTGATCTTTGCCGTGAATTATTCCCTCGATCTTTTTTTCCAGACAATTCCGCAGAATACTTGTCCCGGCGGTCTTGGTCGGCTTCATATAAATCATTTTTTTCGCAATGGACACGATTATGCCGCCGGTATGTTCATGGCCGGCCAGATATTGGCTGAGGCCCTCTTTGTTTGATATGTAACGCATAGTCGGTCAATGTGGTTATTGGTTAGCGGCCTGCCGTCCAGGGGGCGGCGATACGCAGAACGCCGGCGGCGGAATCCATCTCCGCCGCCATGCCGAGAGGTAGAATCCGGTTTTCGGGGCCGTGGCCGCAAGGGAAGTCGGCCCATATCGGCAGCCGGTTGCCGCACAATTCCTTTACTCTCTTTTTTATCAATGTCGTATTACCGCAGTTTACAAAGCCGCCGAGAATGAGACCGGCAAGGCCGTCCAACCGGCCGGCCTTTTGCAGGTGGGTCAGCATTCGATCAATGCGGTAAGGCGCTTCATCCACGTCCTCAATAAAAAGAACAGCCTTTCGCCATGTGAGTTCATAAGGGGTGGCGAGCAGGTGCAGCAGACTGGTCAGGTTGCCTCCCAGCAGACGGCCGCGCGCCTTGCCGGGTACAAGAGTATCCAGATCGGCGGCCCGTATATCAACTACAGACCGGCCGGTCAGCAGTTGAAAAAAAGAGTTTTGCGACGCGGAGTTGCAGGAGGGCAGGGTGGTCAATACCGGGCCATGGAAAGTCAGCAGGCCGGTATTTTTTAAAAA
>CAYWUR010000254.1:0-3105 GCA_964460745.1 uncultured Desulfobulbia bacterium
AAAAAGCAAGACTTTTGATTGGCCCAAGCAACCGATCGATAATCTTACTTTTATCGCGGGAAAACCGGCCGGTAAAAAAGCAGGTCTCACTGTCAGGAAACAACTGGAAACTCCCAAGGGAATAATTGAAGCAAAAAATTTGACGATCCAGGCCCTGGCCGCGGAGAAAAGGAGAAATTACAGCACCGCCCTGTCTCTCTATGAAAAAGCCTTTAACGAATGGCCCGGAAACAGCGGCCTTGCCACCCATATCGCCTCTCTTTACCTGATTCACCAAGGCCTCTATGCCAAGGCGGTTCATTATGCCGAGACGGCGTTGCAAAAAAACAAAAACGACCGTGAGGCAGCCCTGTACGCCGCCATAGGTTCAGCAAACATGCAAAAATTACAGAACGCCGCCGAGTATTTTAAGCTGGCGGTAAGCGATGCCAGGCCGGCGAGCGAAGCTCTGACCAGTTATGCGCTGTTTTTTGAAGAGAACAAGAACTATCCCGCGGCGATATCCATGCTGGCGCGGCATACACGGCTTTATGGCGAGACACTTGACGGCATGATAGCGCGGGCCAGAATTTTTGATAAAATGGGCGACGCCGACAAGGCTGTGGCGGAATACCGCGCCATTCTCCATTCAGGCTACAAAACGCCGCCTGATTTAAGCCGTTATATCAGGGGCCGGTTGGCCTTGAAAAGGCGTAAAAATTAACCGGCGACTGTTACGAAAAATCAGCAAAAAAAACGGGACAAATGTTCCCGGATCCCGGAGATAGATATGGAAAACGAACGATGGAACAAACGGAAAAAAACCCCAGGGGGTAAAGCCATGATGAGCAGAATATTATTTCTGGCTGGTTTGGTTGCGCTGCTGTTCGTATTGCCGGCCTGCGCCCCTCTCTCTCCACCCTCGCCCGCAACCGACAACGACGGCGTAGCGATGCCGGGTGAACCCCGGGAGCTTGCCGGTCGGTCTGCCGACACCGGTCAAACGTCCGGAACGGAAAAAGATTATGCCCTGCCGGTCCGTTATCAAAAACCCGCCTATTTAATAAAAAGCCGGGAACAGGGAAAGACGGAAGGGTTCGAGTCAGGCGGGGCGGATATAGTTGTGCCGGTGGGCGCCGACATTTCCTCCGCCAAGCCGGTGCCGCTCCGTGACGTGCTGAAACGTCTTGCTGTTCTTAAAAATATGAATGTAAGCTGGGCCAGCGACGTTAATCAGTATGTCATGGTTGACGTGGACATAAGAGCAGGCGACGATTTTTTCAAGGCACTCGACAACCTGTTGCGTCAGGTGGATTATTTTTTTGAAATTCATGGCAGCACTATTGTTGTAAAATTTTACGAAACCAAGAAATTTCATGTTGCCATGCCTTTTATGGCCTCTGTCTTTGCAACCGGGGTAGGTGGCGGTGTCATCGAAGGAAGCTCCGCCCGCAATAAAATCTCCAGTGTCGATAATAAATTTGATATATGGGCAAATATCAAAGAAAATCTGGACAAGGTTCTGGAAATCTATTCTGAAACCGCGGTAACTGTTGCACCTCCTGCCGCGGACGCCAAGGGGCAGAAAGCGGCGCCGAAGAAGGCGGCGGCGGCCAAAGGCTATTATACAATCGACAAGCCAATCGGGCTTATTACCGTTACGGCGCCACGGCCTCTGCTCGCGAAGATAAGCAATTATTTCGATAATCTTAAAGAAGAACTTTACCGACAGATCTCAATCGAAGCCAAAATTCTTGAAGTTACTCTGACGAATGATTCCCGGACCGGGATTGACTGGAGCAATTTACTGAAAGACAGGACAGCGACTATCGATCTCTTTGACGGCACGGGTCAGATATATCCCGGACGCGGCACGGTGTTCAGCAAGGTGACTATCGGTAATGATTTTAAACTCATATTAAACGCCATAAAAGAACAGGGTAAGACGAAGGTGCTGGCAAATCCGAAGATAAGCGTTATGAACGGCCAACCCGCTTTGTTCAATGTCGGAAAAAGTTTTGAATACATTTCCGAAACAGCAACGACAATCAGTGACAGCGGCGTTCCCACCACCAGTATTACAAAAGACAAGCTGTTTTCAGGGCTTGGCATCGGCGTGGTTGCCATGATTTCCGGCGATGATGAAGTCATCCTCAGTTTAACGCCGGTCATCTCCAAACTGGAAGGTGACGCCATAGCATTTGAAACCTTTGGCGCCAACAATGAAAACAAGGTGGGCGTGCCGGTGCTGAACATGCGCGAGATGAATACGACGGTCCGCATCAAGGACGGCGAAATGCTGGTGGTTGGAGGTCTTATCGATACCACGGACACCAATGCCGACACAAAGGTGCCGCTGTTGGGCGAACTGCCGCTGATCAACAAGCTGTTTAAGCAAAAAGTAAAGGCTGAAACGAGAAAGGAACTCGTTATTTTGCTAAAAACACGAATCTTGTAATCTTGATGGCGTCGTATGTCTCAATTCTGCTTTTCGTTCTCGGCCTGCTGCTTTTTTTTCGAATTCTCGTAAAGCATCAGAAAATTAACCGGCTCCATGAGGAATGGCATAAAACCGCCATCCACCGAGGCCTGGCTGATAATCTGCCTGGTAAAGGGGAACATCAACGTCGGGCATTCAACCGCCAGCACCATGGGAAAATGCTGCTCGGGAATATCTTTCAGCATAAAGGCGCCGGCATGCTCGATTTCTAAAATAAAAAGCGTTTTGCCGGTTTTGACGTCAGTAACCGTTGCCGTGATAATCAAGGTTACTTCCCAGTGATCTTCATCCAGCTGTCTGTTTTTCACGTTCAGATTTACATCAACTTTCGGCTCCGACTCTTTATCGAAAAAAACCTCCGGCGCGTTTGGGTTCTCAAAGGACAAGTCCTTCAGATAAAGTTTTTGCAATCTGAAAACCGGCGAGCCCGGCGAAGTCTGCGTGGTCTTTTCTTCCGTCATGATAGCATTCCTTGTTTATTGGTAACCATTCAGCTGCACCCCATATTCGTCCGTTTTGTCCTCCTCACGTACAGGGAGTACGCATCGGAGGGCAAAACGGACGAACCTGAGGCACATCTGAAAGTTACGGTTACGAGTTTAGGGTAATTTGTTGCCTTTGCTGAA
>CAYWUR010000255.1:0-3099 GCA_964460745.1 uncultured Desulfobulbia bacterium
GAGTCTCGTGAACTCGCTTACCTGAAAGTTACGGTTACGAGTTTAGGGTGATTTGATGCCTTTGCTGAATAGTTATCCTTCGCCTTGCTTTCAGGCTTTGACGTTCACTGATTCAGGATGGTTTTCTGAAAATTCTCCGGTATCATGGAAATAATCAGTTCCTTGGCCGCGATGTCGGCTTGGTCACGCAGTATAACCGTCAGCGGTAAGACTATCGCTCTGGTGCCGACCATGGGATATTTTCATGAAGGGCACTTGAGTCTCATGCGTCTGGCGGCTCAATATGCCGATCGCGTCGTGGTAAGTCTGTTCGTTAATCCTATCCAGTTTGGTCCGCGGGAGGATTTGTCCCGTTATCCCCGGGATCTTGATCGTGATCTCTCCTGTCTGGCGCGGGAAAAAGTCGATGTCCTTTTTGTCCCTGATGGAAAAGAAATGTATCCGGCGGGTTTTCAAACCAGTATAAGGGTGGAGGGCCTGACCGCCGGTCTTTGCGGGCGGCAACGGCCCGGTCATTTTGAAGGCGTTGCCACGGTGGTGGGTAAACTTTTCAATATCACGCGGCCCCATTATGCCGTTTTCGGTGAAAAGGATTTCCAGCAATTGGCGGTCATCCGGCGGATGGTCAAGGATCTTGACTGGGGCATAGAGGTCGTCGGTCATCCCATTGTGCGCGAAGCGGACGGCCTCGCCATGAGTTCGCGTAATACCTATCTTGCCGCGGCTGAACGGGATGCCGCTCTCTGTCTTTCGCGTTCTCTGCAATTTGCAAGAAAAAGCGTGCGGGAACGGCAGGCAGCAGGCGATCTTGTGGAGGCGATGCCTCTTCTCAAGGAAATAGAGAGCATGATTAATTCTTATGCCGGGGTGAGTATCGAATATATCAGTTTAATAGATCAGACGAGCCTGGCCGAAAAAAAGATTGTTGATCGAGATACCGTTCTGGCCATGGCCGTCAGGATCGGTCGGACAAGACTTATCGATAATGGCCGTCTTTTTGAATGAAGGCGGGAGGAAATAAAAATATATGCTGCGATACATGTTAAAGTCGAAAATTCATCGGGCCACGGTCACCGATGCCGATTTGAATTACGAGGGCAGCCTTACCATAGACAGAAGCCTGATGGAAAAGGTGAATCTACAGCCTTTTGAGAAGGTTAAAATTTATAATATCAATAATGGCGAACGATTTGACACCTACGTTATCGAGGGCCCGCCTGATTCAGGGATTATCGGTTTAAACGGCGCCGCCGCCCGGAAGGGTATGCCCGGTGATCTTATTATCATCGTCAGCTACGCCCTTTATTCGCCTGCGGAGCTTGAGGACTTTCAACCCCGTATTATCCTGCTGGATGAATCGAACCGTATTAAAAAGCGACTCAAAGGCTGACTGAAATCAGTAAGGAGTAAAAGGTCCGGGACGGACTTTTTACGACCATCACGATTAATCGTTAAGGAGAGAGGAGAATATCATGCCGGGCTTTGAGATATTTGGCGGAGAAGAAAAAAAAGAGATTATGGATGTCCTCGATACCGGGGTTCTTTTTCGTTACGAGTTTGGCGAGCAGCGCCGGGGAATATACAAGGTGCGCACCTTTGAAGAGAAATTTGCCGCCTATTGCGGGGCCGGATACGGCCAGGCGGTTACCTCGGGCACCATAGCCTTGAAGGTGGCGCTGACCGCGTTGGGCGTGGGACCGGGGGATGAGGTGATTACCCAGGGGTTTACCTTTGTGGCAACCTGGGAGGCCATCTTTGATGTCGGCGCCGTGCCGGTATTTACAGAGGTTGACGAAACCCTGAACATGGATCCCGTCGATCTTGAGAAAAAAATTACGGCACGTACCAAGGCAATTATTCCGGTGCATATGCTCGGCGCTCCCGCCCGCATTGAAGAAATTACGGGTATCGCCGCCCGGCACGGAATCCCGGTGATTGAGGACACGGCCCAGGCCGCGGGTGGCGCCTGCCACGGTAAGAGCTTGGGGACATTCGGGCGTTGCGGCACTTTTTCCTTTGATGCGGTCAAGACCATTACCACCGGTGAAGGCGGGATGATCATTACTGATGATGAAGACCTTAAGAGGACAATGTCGGAATATCATGATCACGGCCACGATCATGTTCCCAATCCCGGTACCCGGGGCGGGGAGGGGAGAAACTTTATCGGCGGTAATTATCGGATGATGGAGATTCAGGGGGCCATAGGTCTTGCGCAGCTGGCCAAGCTTGACGACATTATCGCGGCGCAGCGCCGGAATAAAGAAGCATTGAAGTCGGCTGTCGCCGAGATCCCCGGCGTTACTTTTCGCGATCTTGTGGACGAACAGGGCGACACCGCGACCTTTCTGGCCTTTTTTCTGCCTGACGCAGCCAGGGCGGCGGCCGTTAATCGGGTATTGCGGGAAAACAATGCCGGCGCCATCAATTTCGCCGAGAATACCTGGCATTTTTATCCGAAATGGGAGCATCTCTTGAACGGCTCGACCTGCAACCATCGCGGTTGGCCGTTCAAGGACCAAGGCGGGAAAAGGCGGGTGGTCTACGATCCCCAGGCCCTGCCCCGATCGGTTGAGCTTATGGCCCGTCTGCTGGTTTATCAGATTCCGATTAAAATGTCGGCGGATCGGTTGGAAGAGTTGCGTGCCGCGCTTGCCAAAACAGCGTAACCGGCCACAGGGCACCGAACCCGGAGTCTCCCTTTGGTCGCTTACCTGTGGCGTTATCGGCCTGTTCACGTGCAGGGAGTATGCTTCACAGGCCGATGCGGTTGGTTAGATAAACGTCAAACCGGCTGTTTTTGCTTTTTATTGCCATGGTGGGTTTTACCTCGCCCGGGATGGCGGGCGCCAGGCGGCGCCGTTTGACCACTACCCGGTTTGCGGCGCAGGTCAGAGCCTTTGCCAGAAGGTCGGTTGCGTCTTGATCTTCACCGGCGATCGCCCGCAGGAGGCGCATTTCTTTTTTTGCCAGGGCGTTTTTAGTGCGGTGCGGATACATGGGATCCAGGTAGATGACCGCCGGTTTTTCCCCTGGGCTGATTTTTGGTAACAGCTCTCTGCTGTCGCCGACCAGCAGTTTTATCCGGCTGGTAATTCC
>CAYWUR010000256.1:0-3064 GCA_964460745.1 uncultured Desulfobulbia bacterium
CAAGAGTAATTTGTCTATTTATATTAACATGATACTTCAAGTCAGAAAGTTGAGTTAAAACATGGAACCAAAATTTATCCGCGTTCGTGGGGCGCGGATGCATAATCTTAAAAATATCGATGTGGATTTACCCCGCAATAAACTTGTGCTTTTTACGGGTTTAAGCGGTTCCGGGAAATCAACATTGGCCTTTGATACCATCTATGCCGAGGGGCAGCGTCGTTATGTGGAATCCCTGTCGACATACGCCCGGCAGTTTTTAGGGCAAATGGCAAAGCCGGATGTTGACGCCTTGGAGGGCCTGTCGCCGGCGGTTTCCATCGAACAACGGACAACCAGCCGCAATCCTCGTTCCACCGTAGGTACCATTACCGAGATATATGATTATCTGCGGATTCTTTATGCCCGGGTCGGCCGGCCGTATTGCCCGGAATGCAACCGGGAAATACGGCCGCAGAGCATTGAGGATATGGTGAACATCCTTGCCGCCCGGTCCGAGGGCACAAAAGTCATGGTGTTGGCGCCGTTGATTGAGGGCAAGAAGGGCGAGCAGCGGCTCCTGCTGGATCAGCTCAGGAAAGACGGTTATGTCCGGGTCCGGATCGATGGCGTTATTCAATCGCTTGATGAAGAAATAAAGCTCTCTAAAAACAGGCGTCACAACATCGAGGCGGTTGTGGATCGGTTGGTCTTGAAGCCTTCAACGGTCAAGCGGCTTTCCGATTCCGTGGCTACCGCGGTAAAATTGGCCGAAGGATTTATGCTGGCCAATTTCCCTGATGACGATACCGATATATTGTTCAGTGAAAAGGCCGCCTGTGTTGCCTGCGGCCGGAGTCTGCCCGAGCTTTCCCCCCAGCTTTTTTCCTTCAATAATCCGAAAGGCGCCTGTCCGGAATGCGGCGGTCTTGGGGTTAAGCACTTTTTCGATCCGACACTGGTGGTTCCCGACCGGCAGCTCAGCCTCGGGCAAGGCGCTATTGCCCCGTGGGGCGGCAGATCGGCTTCCAGCTATTCCGGGCAATTGCTGACCGCGCTGGCCGCGCATTATAATTTCAGCCTTGATGTGCCGTTTAACAAACTGGCGGCCGCCGTGCAAAAAGTTGTTTTATACGGTTCAGGGAGGGAAGCGGTCGTTTTTCATTACCAGCGGGGCCGGCGCCGCCTTACTTCCCGGATGCCCTTTGAAGGCGTTCTGCCGCAAATGGCCAGACGATACCGAGAAACCGCTTCCGCCGCCGTCCGGGAAGAGTTGGAGCGATTCATGAACCAGCAGCCCTGTCCTAAGTGTCACGGCGCCCGCTTGACAGCCGAGGCCCTGGCCGTCCGCCTGGGTCCCTGGTCAATATATGATTTAACCGGGCTGAGTATAAAACATCTAGCCGCGGAATTGCCCAAAATAGAATTCAGCGACCGCGAACGGCTTATAGCTGCGCGGATTTTAAAGGAAATTCTTGAGCGGCTGTCTTTTCTTGCCGACGTGGGGCTGGGTTATCTTTCCCTGCACCGGCAGGCCGCCACTCTTTCCGGCGGCGAGGCGCAACGGATACGGCTGGCCTCGCAGATCGGTTCCCGGTTGGCCGGGGTGCTGTATATTCTGGATGAACCCAGTATCGGCCTGCACCAGCGTGATAACCAGCGATTGATCAACACCCTGGTCGGCTTGCGTGATTTAGGCAACACCGTGATTGTCGTAGAGCATGACGCTGAAACAATCATGGCGGCTGATTATGTTATTGATATGGGGCCGGGCGCGGGTCGCCATGGCGGCGAGGTGGTGTACAGCGGTCACCTGGCCGGTCTTCTGCGGGATCCAAATTCCCTGACCGGCGGTTATCTTGCCGGCCGTTTGACTATACCGGCGCCGGCCCGACGCCGCAATACCCGTGCCGCCCTGTTATCAAAAACGAACCGGATTACGGTAAAAAAGGCCGGCGCCAATAATCTTAAGTCTATTACGGTCCGCTTTCCGCTGGGAGCAATGACCTGTGTAACCGGTGTTTCCGGATCCGGCAAAAGTTCTCTGGTTATAGAAACGTTATATAAAGGCGCAATATTCCGCCTGCGCGGCATGGCCGACCGATATCAACAGACCGGCGTCCCTGCAAGTATTGAGGGCCTGGAGAATGTCGATAAGGTTATAGATATAGACCAAAGCCCCATCGGCCGGACTCCCCGTTCTAATCCGGCGACATATACCGGTTTACTGACCCCGATCCGCGAGCTGCTGGCCCGTCTGCCGGAGGCGCGGGCCAGGGGATACAAGCCGGGCCGCTTCAGTTTTAATGTCAAGGGCGGCCGCTGCGAAAGCTGCGAGGGCGAAGGTGTTATCAGAATCGCCATGCATTTTCTACCGGACATCTATGTTACCTGCGAGTCGTGCCGGGGGCGCCGTTACAATAAAGATACCCTGGATATAAAATATCGCGGCCGGGATATCGCGGCGATCCTGGCGATGACCGTGGCCGAAGCCCTGGATTTTTTTAAAAACATTCCCGTTATCAGAAACCGCCTGCAGACGCTTTACGATGTGGGGCTTTCCTATATCGCCCTGGGGCAGTCTTCCGTTACCCTTTCCGGCGGTGAGGCGCAACGTATCAAGCTGGCCCGGGAGTTAGCCAAAAGGAGTACGGGACGCACCCTTTATATTCTTGATGAGCCTACAACCGGCCTTCATCCGGCGGACATCCGCCACCTGCTTGTCGTTCTCGGTCGTTTGGTGGATAGCGGCAACACGGTGGTTATAATCGAGCATAACCTGGATGTGATCAAGACGGCTGATTATGTAATAGATCTTGGCCCCGAAGGCGGCGAGGAGGGCGGCAGGGTCATTGCCTGCGGACCGCCGGAAAAGATCGCCGCCAATCCGCATTCTTATACAGGGGCTTTTCTGAAAAAAATTTTGTAGGGAAAAATATCTTTGCATGCGGCAGACTATACATTATAAACTACGGCATTGACCGCTACGTCCTGAATCAATTTTCCGGACAGAGACCAATTATAACAATAAACGTAACTATTCAGCAAAGGCAACAAATTACCCTAAACTCGTAACCGTAACTTT
>CAYWUR010000257.1:0-3052 GCA_964460745.1 uncultured Desulfobulbia bacterium
CTGCTTGGCAGGAGGGCGGGCTGCAGGTGTTGGCAGGCGGGTCCGTGCCAAAAAAGAAAGTCAGAGGGTCACTACGCTTTCCCCCAGCTTCAGCAAAAAGGGAAGAAACGCATAAAATCATAGGCTTCCCTCTTTCTTTGTCAGCGGCGGCGTGATAAATTATAAAAACCGGCGGTTTAAAAATACAAATCGTAAGTGATAAAAATAACCAATGCCGGAGCCGGTTTTCAGATTCCGGCGCTTGATTTTTTTAACAGTTCAGGAGTCGATTTGATCTTTCATCCGATAGCTTTTACCTTCGATAATGACCGTTTCCGCGTGGTGCAGCAACCTATCAAGGATGGCTGAGGTCAGAGTGCTGTCATTATTAAAAATTTCCGGCCAGTTTTTAAACGCCTTGTTGGAGGTAATTACCAGGGTCCCTTGCTCATATCGGCCGCTGATGACCTGGAACAAAAGGTCTGAGCCTGCTTTATCGATGGGCAGAAAGCCCAATTCGTCCAGGATCATTAGAGCGGGCCGGGTATATTTTTTCAATTCCTGTTTCAATCGCCCTGCTTTCTGGGCAGCAGCAAGCGTATTGATGACGTCAACAGCGGTTGCAAACAGAACCGTTTCGCCATTCAGGCAGGCCATATAGCCCAGGGCCGAAGCCAAATGGGTTTTACCCAGGCCAACGCCGCCGAGGAAGATAACGTTGGACTTTTCTTTGACAAACTGCATCCTGAAGATGTTCTGAACTTGAAGACGGTTGATTTTCTTGGGCCAATTCCAGTTAAATTGATCCAGGGTTTTGATGACCGGGAAGCGGGCAAGGCGAATGCGGCGCTGTATGGAACGATCACGGCGCAGGGCCGCCTCTCCATCGGCCAGTTTTTCCAGATAGCTCACATGTGACCAGTGTTTTTTCGAAGCCTGTGCGGCCAGATCCTGATACTGGTCTTTCATAAAGGAAAGTTTCAGATATTTCAGGTTTTGTTCCAGCAGGTTTTCCGGAGGTTTTTTATCGTCAGTCATGGTCTTTGCTTTCGTAAATGGTCAGGTCGGGTTGTTCGATTTTGATGTCGAGAAGATCTTCGCGGCGGGTCAAATGCAGTGCGCCGGCTTCTGGCAGACAGCGTGAGCGCTGTTCGAGAAGGTTTGCGATATATTCGCAGGAGAACGCCTCGAATGCAAAGGCATCTTCCATGGCCCGTGCCACGGACTCAGGGGGGTATATTTCACTTAAAGCCACAATTTTTCGAACGTGATGATAAGGGTTCATACGGCGCTGTTCCAGCTTGCAGTAGTATTGTTCAGCCTTTGGAGACAGGGTTAAAAAACGCATGAAGATTTTTTGATCGCGGGCTTTTTTGCGCCGAGCCAACAGTTCCTTGGGATGATCAGGATCTTCAAAGTCCTGGTGTCGATCATAGCTTCGGACATGGCGTGCAATCAGCTTGTCATTGCAATAGATACAGAGTCTGTCCGGATAGGTCTTGAGCGTAAGACGTCTGCCGGCATACTCCGCCGGCACAGAGTAGCGGTTGGTATCGATGGTAATGCGAAACTGGCTTGAAGCCCTGGCCTGGCTGACAGTGGCGATATCAAACGGATTTTCAGGCAATGCGTTCAGACAGGGCCGTTCTTCTTTAAAGAGTTCAAGGGGCTTTTTGCGGGTTTCTCCGTGGATACGCACATTGGCGACGTTATCCAGCCAGTGACGGGCTGCGGGATTAACAGCGGTAAAGTCCGGGATGTCCAGACCGGCAAGGAAGTTTTTTTTGACATAACCGACGGCGTTTTCCACCCGGCCTTTTTCGTTTCCTTTACCGACATTACAAGGGGCAATGGTGAACCCGCAGTGATCGGCAAAATCTAAATATTTGGGATTAAACACTGGGGCTTGTCCGACGATACGGCTGAGCACGGCCGATTTAAGATTATCAACCATGATTTTTTTGGGGACGGAACCAAAAAAGTTAAAAGCGTTCTGATGGCAGGCTAAAAAATGTTCCATGGTCTGGGAGACGGTAAACTCCACATACATCATGCGGCTGTAGCAAAGAACCATGACAAAGAAGCTGAGTCTGCGACAGGTTGATCCCACGTTGACAGAACCGTAGGAGGCCCAGTCGACCTGGGCGCACTCGCCCGGTGCGAAAGAAAGCTTTAAAAAAGCCCGGGTTCTCGGCGGTCGTATTTTACGCACATAATCTTTGACGATGGTGTAGCCGCCGTCAAAGCCATTGTCCTTAATGCGCAAAAGGATTTGTGCCGCGCTATAAGGGTACTTTTCCAACATTTGTACGATCTGATTTTTAAAGGGATCCAGTTTGCTGGATATGTCTGCTGATTTACGCATGCGATAGCGCTTCTCATTGAGCCACTTGTTAACGGTTTTAAAGGACAGACCCATTATTGCTGCAATCTGATTGCAATTAAGGCCATCTTTTTCATGGTAACTTTTGATTTTCATGAAGGTTTCGTAATCGATCATGCGGCTTCCTCCAAGGCTTTTTTGAGGATGCTCCCCAGGCTTAGAGGCTGTCCCACGGGAGATCTTTTGCCGATATCCAGGCTAAGGACCTGGTAGAGGGGCCTTTGCCAGGCAATCATGCCGTTTTGAACGAGGTTGCTTCTGGCGTTTTGCAGCGTGCTTTGATCCATGCAAATGCGCTTCATAACCGATTTGTCCCCATAGTAGCTTAACCCGTTGACGTCACCGACGGTGACTAAAAATAGATACAATGCCGCTGCGGGGTGAGTAAATTTTTCGATGTGCCGATCACGGACCAACCGGTGATCGATCCAGCTAAACTGTTTGGGAACTTTGCGGATGCGATGTTTCAAGATGGGCAGTTTCGTCATACCGTCCTCCTTTTTGGGTTGCAGGGTTAATAATATCCTGCCCCAATTGTTGCAGACGGCGGACGGTTTTGGCAATGTCATCTTGTAACGCAAGGCCGGTAAAGCTGGCGATTAATCCTATTAAAACGGCAGGTTGCGGGTTTAAGAGATCTTGTAACGCACCGCATTCCAATTTGTTTATATCGTCAATATTTACAGGATG
>CAYWUR010000258.1:0-3036 GCA_964460745.1 uncultured Desulfobulbia bacterium
GCAGGTGATGACCTTATATCCCAGGCCTTCGAGAAGCCGTTTCTCCACGGCAACAACCGCCGGCTCGTCATCAATGTACAGAATCTGTTCATGACCGCGGGGCGGTGGCCCGGCAGTATCGGCGACCGCGGCCTCTTGCTTCCGGGCCTTCCGGACAGTGGGAAAGAAAACGTCAAAGGTGGAGCCTTTTTCCACATCGCTGGCCGCGATAATCCGGCCGCCGCATCCTGTCACTATACTGCGGACCATGGCCAGTCCCAGGCCGGTGCCTTTTCCTTTTTCCCTGGTGGTAAAATAGGGGTCATAGATTCGATCCATTATTTCCGGCGGTATGCCGTGGCCGGTATCCCGGACGCTCAGCTTAAGGCAAGGCTCGGAAAACGGCAGGCCCGCTGTCGTTGCCGGGGTCTCCGCGTTGGCAAGCCTGATCTCCAGAATTCCTCCCTTATCCTGCATGGCAAGCGCCGCGTTGGTGCAAAGGTTCATCAGTACCTGATGAATATGGGATGGATTTGCCTCAACAACGCCATTGTCAGGGCTTATCGCAATATGTTGTCTGATTTCTATGGTTGACGGCAGCGATGCCCGCAGTAGCTTGAGCGCCTCTTTAACAATGGGGCCTATCGGAATCGGCCCGCATTCCTGCGGGTCTTTTCGCCGGCTGACGGCCAGAATCTGCTTGACCAGATCGGTGGCGCGGCGGCCGGCTTTCTGTACCTCCTGCAGGTCCCGGCGTATTTGCGAGTCTTTTTCCGTGCGCAGGAGGGCCAGTTCCGTGTAACCGATAATGCCGGTGAGAATGTTATTGAAATCATGGGCAACGCCGCCGGCCAGGGTTGCAATGGCCTCCATCTTCTGGGCGTGGCGGAGCTGGTCCTCAAGTTTTTTCTGTTTGGAAATGTCCCTGATAATTTCGATGGCGGAAATAATCTGCCCGGCGGCATTTTTCATCGGGTAAGAATTTATTTCCACAAAATAAAGATTGCCGTCCCGGTCCGTGTGCTGGTGGATGGCGGTACTGGGGACGCCATTGACAAGGGCCTCCTGGACCGGGCATCTCTCATCCCACTCGCGGCAGTGTTTATCGCGATTATGTGATATCTTATAGCAGGTCCGGCCGATAATCTGGGTCAGGGGCTTTTGGGCTTGGCGGGCGTAAGATTTGTTTGCCGTGATAATATGGTAGTCCGGATCCAGAACAACAAGTCCTTCCCCCATGCTGTCGAGTATTTCCTTGGCAAAATTTTCCGATTTTTCCCGTTCGCGGATTTCCTGCTGTAGCGTTTTATTGGTTTCGGAAAGTTCGGCGGTCCGTTCCGCCACCAGCTCTTCGAGTTGAGAACGGTAGCGCCGTAATTTCGCTTCAGCCTTCTCCCGGATCGTAATATCCCTTATTACGCCGACTGTGCCGACAAATTCCTTTTTTCTGGTGGATGGATTAATTTCATGTATGCCGGAACTGTTTATTTCAACAATAATCAGGTGTTCGGCAGGCGGCTCGGTGACGCCGCGGTCAAAGGATTCCGCCTTTAATAGAAGCCGGACCGTCAGGCCTGTCGTTTTTCTGTCCCTGCTTCTTCGTTCATCAAAAAGCTTGGGCGCCTTGGCGGCGCCGGTTTTTTGTCCGGCGTATTTCGGCAAAACGGCCAGAGAACTGATCTGTTCAAGCTCGGCGGGCAGAATTATCGTCCGGAAATGTTTGCCGATAAGGTCGTCGGGCTTATACCCGAGTTCCTTAATGGCATTGTTGAGATAAATAAATTTACCCTGCCGGTCGATTTTGTAAATAATATCAGGAATGGTCTGGACCAGGATCTCAAATCTTTCTTCAGCGGCGCGCAGGGCCAGGCGTTTCTCGTTGATTTTTTTTTCAAGGGTGGGAATCGGGTGGTGCGGTCTGTTTCGAATTTTCCGTAGTTCTTCGATTTGCCGGACATTGTTGTTATAAAGGGCAGTGAGCAGACCGGTCGTGTCTTGCGGGCTGCCGCTGTCATTCATCGCCCTGGCGACTTCGGCAAGAAAGGTATGGGAAGCGTCGAGATGCTTTGCGGCAAGGAAAGCCGGTTTGTCCCGCAGAACGGCAAAGTGCATAGCCGTGACATCCGGTACGGCCAGCCCTTTTGCCGCATATTCCCTGCCAAGATCATAAGCCGCGGCCAGGCGGTCTTCTCGTGGTTGTTCAAGATGGGCCGCGAGCGCTTCGGCGTAGTGTCGCTGGTGTTTATTCACTGTATCTTGTATCTGTGTCGCAAAAAAAGGAAACCGCAACGCCGCATGTCATGCCTGATGGCGTCGTAAAAATTTTGATCGTGGCTTTTTCCCCCGGCATATTTGCAGGAAATAAAAGACAGGCAATTTAATATATTACAATGTGGTATACAACAAGAAGGCTTGGCGGTCAACTCTTTTGTCCTGATATCCTAATCCTGCGGCCGACCGACACGCGCGGCGTGAAGCCAAA
This sequence comes from uncultured Desulfobulbia bacterium, assembly GCA_964460745.1. Classification (GTDB taxonomy): domain Bacteria; phylum Desulfobacterota; class Desulfobulbia; order Desulfobulbales; family BM004; genus CAYWUR01. The sequence continues at coordinate 2,462 of CAYWUR010000258.1, forward strand.
TCATGCTGTTGAATAGTTGATGGACTCGTAAAAATTAACGGGAAGGCTAAGTAATACCCTATAATTGTAACTGCTTACAGGATGCCGGAGATGCGAGGCATCGTCCTGCGAAGCGTACTTTTCGTACGTGAGCAAGGCGATAACGCAGCAGATTCGGTATCCTGTGAGCAGTTACCTTTTTTTTAAATCAAGTAAAGGCGTACCGTCAATGACGTCAAGCCCGGCCACCTCAAGCATTGTATCGCGGATTACCGTGATTTTCAATTCCGACAGGGCAATGGGGTTAGGCCGGACCGGGCTGCGGGTGGTAAAAACCCCGCGGCGGGGACGGGATAGATCACCGCGAGGGTGAACTTTCATAATGTCTCTGGCGGCTTTGTGCAGCCAGAAGAGGGCAATCAGGGTCTGGCCGGCCTCGATGCCGTCCATGGCCTCCCGGTATTGTGGGAATATCTCCAGAACGCCGGTCTGGTCCGATTCGTCAAAGCTCTTGGGAGCGTCCTTGACGGACCGTATCCGGCAATGCACGATGCCGATCGGTTTAACCGTGTATTGCTGCATAATACAGGCCTCCT
>CAYWUR010000259.1:0-2969 GCA_964460745.1 uncultured Desulfobulbia bacterium
GTCTCACTCGGACCGCTCCTTCGGGTCCGACACGCACCAAACGCTTTATGAGGGCTATAGCGCGGCGGGAATAATGCGAACCGACGGCGAATTCCCCCATGACAGTCTGCCTGATTTAACATCATCCACCAATACTTAAATGGCCCACACGTCTCATACCGGCACGATCGTCGGCTCCGCAACCCTGACGAGAATAGACAAGAAAAACGACAGCAGCGGCGCGAAGATGGAGATCTCCATGGGCCACGGCGAAATCACCTGGATCCCCAAGGCGAATCTCACCATGGCGTTCAAATACAACCATAAGGACAAGAATGCGACCACGCCCGCCGCCGTTACCGTGGTCGATCGGACAAACAGCGCCAACACCTATACATACGCGAGCAGACCGGCTGTTTCCTCAACCACGGACACCGCCGCGGCTTTATTGCGTTACCGGCCCTTCCGCCGCTTCACCCTTAAATCCGCATATACGAGACAAAGTAAAAAACTCGGCGACAAGTCGCCTGAAAGATGGTTTCTGCCCAGGGAAACCATTAAAGATACCATGGAAGTGGGTTTTGCCTGGCGAACACCACGCCATATAAAGGCGACCGGCCGTTTAATCTACACGACGGCCAGACATCTGGCCGAGAAGCCGATTATGAATTTCGAGCCCGAAGAATCCACGCAGGGCATCCTGTCCGTAACCTGGCTGCCGTCCCCCTGGATTACCGCACTGTTAAACTGCAATATCAGCCGGGATAGCTCCGATGACTTACGCATCATGGAACGCTCCTATGTAAACGTCGAAAACGTCCATCATGCCGAAACGCTCAACCAGCGCTTCCTGGCCAGCGTTACCATGCAGATGACCGAAAAGCTCACGCTGACCGAGAGTTATGCATATATTGCGACCGACAATGATCGGGATCTGGCTTATGATGCATTTCTACCGGCCAAACCCTTCGTGGACCATGGTTACTCCAGTAAAATAAAGGCCCACAACGTGGCGCTGAACCTGACCTATCTGCCTACCGCAAAATTAACGCTGAACGCCCTCTTTGACTATACGGCCGCCAACGGCATGTACTATCCGACCACGCCTGCAGCCCTGACCCCCGTCTCAATCGGCATTTTTTCAAACACCGCCACCGAGGAAATCACGCTGGGTCTTGACGGGCGTTATAAACTGAGCAACGGCTGGTCCGCCGACGTCGACCTCCGTTTAATTAACTGGGATGATGATTCCTTTGATTCGCCCAATAACGGCAGATACTTTGCGACAACCATCAAAGCAATAAAGCAATGGTAGAGAGAAGAGTTATAAAAAAAATACTGCTCGGTCTTTGCGCGGGCCTGGCGATTATCATCGGCGCCCTGCAGGCAACAGCGGCAACCATAGGCGTTTTGCTGCCCGCCAAGGGGGTGCCGAGCTACGATGCCGCACACCAAAATTTTCTGGCGGAACTGGCCCGGCAGGGATTCGGGCCGGACAAGGCCGACATTATTCTGCAACAGCCGACGCCGACCACCATGTCCTGGATCAATGCCGTTCGGAAATTCGTCGCCCTTGATGTTGACGTAATGGTAACCCACGGCGCGGCGACCACGCTGGCGGCCATGCATGAAAACCATTCTATTCCAATAGTTTACTGTGCCGTTTATAACCCGGCCGCCCTTGGCATCACCGGCCGCAATATTACCGGCGCCGGCACCAGGATAACCGTCCAGGGCCTTATCAGAAATTTCAGGCGTATAGCAAATTTCAAGCGGTTGGGAATCCTTTACAACAGTGAAGAAAAAAACACGGAAAAGCAGGCGGACAACGCCGCGGCGCTTGGCGGGCAACTCGGCTTTAAGACGGTACGGCGGGATGTCAAGAATGATGTTGACAAGGTTAAACTGCCGGATGCGGATGCCCTGTTTCTGACCACGGCCGGCCGGGTTACAAAAAATATAACCAGCATAATTGCCCAGGCCCGCGCCGCTGAAATACCGACCTCGGGGCTGTTAAACGGCTTGGCGGAACAGGGTATTGTTCTTACGCTTTACGCGGACCCGCAACAGCAGGGCGCGGCAGCCGCCAAAATGGTGGCGGCGATCCTGCATGGGAAAAAACCCGCCGCAATACCGGCGGATATTTCGGCGAAAATCAAAATGGCCGTCAATCTGAAGGAGGCCAAGAACCTCCATCTCAATATCCCCTTCGATATGCTCGGCACCGCAAAATTGATCAAATAAAGTCCCAGTCACTCTCCTGCAAATTCCGTCAAGCTGAACACCTTATATCCCTTATCAGTTAATCTCTTTTCACCGCCCACGTCGGGAAGGTTGACGATAAAGGCCGTCTCAAAGACCACGCCGCCGAGTTTTTCAATCAGCGCCGCCGCCGCCAAAGCCGTGCCGCCCGTGGCGAGAAGGTCGTCAACCAGGAGAACCCGGGCGCCTTTTTCAATGGCATCCTTGTGCATTTCCACCTGATCGCTCCCGTACTCAAGCTCGTATTCCTGGGTAACGACATCAGCCGGCAATTTGCCGGCTTTGCGAATAGGGGCGAAACCCTTACCAAGAGTATAGGACAAGGCGCCGCCGAGAATAAAACCGCGCGCCTCGATACCGACAATTACATCAAAATCCATTTTATCGGTTATATACCGTTGCGCGAGGTTGTCTATCGCCAGCCGAAAGCCGACGGGATCCTTGATAAGGGTTGTTATGTCCCTGAACATTATTCCTTTTTTGGGATAATCCGGTATGGATCTGATCTTTGATTTAATCGGCATTGTGATGATGACTCCTTTCTCTATTGTTTTCTAACTTCACTCCTCACTCCTGTCTTCCGACTCCCGCCGGAGGACTCCCTCCTAACTCACACAGATATCACTGTACTCCCCTATCCGTGGTATTACCTCTAGAAACAGACTTATCACCCGGTCCGCATTCCGCTGCATGGTTGCCGTAATCATTTCCCAGGTTACCGATTCCTC
>CAYWUR010000260.1:0-2968 GCA_964460745.1 uncultured Desulfobulbia bacterium
CAGTTATGGGTACGAGTTTATGGTAATTTGTTGCCTTTGCTGAATAGTTACCTTTTAACTTTACTTTTAAAGTAAAAAAAGTTCTATAAAACATCAATCAATATTCATTCTTGCGGTTACAACAGGAACAAACAATTCGGCATGGGAACAAGATATAAAGTTATGATGCTTTGGGGGGCCGGCCTGCTATGTGGCGGGGCTTTAGCGATAATTTTCGGCGACAGTTATAATAATCGGGTCGTGATACGATACGGCATTGAAACAGCGGTTCTTGGAACAGTTCTTTATTTTGCCGGCAGGATAGGCGGCCGCCGCAAATAAATAATTTATTGAGGTCCAAATGGGCATTTTCAGTAAACTCGGCATCAAGGATAAGGGTGTAATTGACTGGGATATAACACCGGATCTGAGTTTTACCATCTTTGAGAGCTGGGGCAGCCGGGTCAGAATAAGAAGCCGGCACGAACGATACTATTATTTCTTTATCGATAATTGGCGAAAACCGGCCCGACTATGTCTCATGGAACGGGGCGTAAAGTATGCCAGGGTACTGGCGGAAATTGCCGCCCCCCGGGAATTAATCGATCGTTGCGTCGCCGGACAGGGAAAAACAGCCGGTCTGGATAGAAGTTATGCAATTAACGCGGAGCTTAAGCAATGGCTGATTACCAATGTTCTCGATCCGGATGACGAAACAAAGATTACCCCGGTGGCAAGCGGGCTGGAGGTAGAGGATATGGCAACCGACCTGCCGGACACGGCCGACGGTTATCCGCCAATCGACAAAATCGTGCTTGCCTCGGAACCAACCGATATCTCCGAGGCTGATCTGCCCGCCATAGTTGCAAAGCATAATTTCTACGACAGCAGATACAACCCGCAGGGCGCCTTTGGCAATTATCTGATCGACAACGGCGACGGCCTGACCGTAAAGGATCTGGCAACCGGCCTGACCTGGCAGCGGGGCGGCTTTGATATCGCCTCTATCCGGACCATGCGAAACAACGTCGCCGAAGGCAACCGGCAATTATTCGCCGGCCATGACGGCTGGCGGCTGCCCACGGCCGAGGAAGCCTTATCGCTTCTGGAACCGGCCGTCAACGTCAAAGGGCTGCATATCCATCCCTGCTTTTCAAAGGCGCAACCGTTTATTTTTCTGGCCGACCAACGACAGCCCGGCGGTTACTGGTTTATCGATTTCAAACAGGGCACCGTCTTCTGGGCCTCCGGTTTTAATCCAGGCGGTTTTGGCAGGCTGGTAACCTCCGAATGAAAATTCCGGATATAGATTTAACCATATGCACACTTTGCGAGGGATGCGTCGCCTTGTGTCCCGAGGTTTTCAGCCTCAACTCCGCCGGCTATATCGAGATAGCGGATCTTCCCAGATACCCCGAGGATAAAGTGGCTGAGGCCATCAAGTACTGCCCGGCCGACTGTATTTCCTGGCGCAATGAGTAATTGCCGCCTCGAAGGTCTCGCTTTGCTCGCTATCTGCATCCAGGCCGTTCCCGAATGTTCACGATTCCAGGTGACGGCAAAAGAGTCAAATGCTGTTCAGTTTCCCTCAACGGTAAATTCCCCGTGGGAATTAATCGTGAGCGTCGCATCCAGGTAGCGGACCGCGTAACCATGGTTTTTCAGGATGTTGTAGGCCATCTCGGCCCTGATCCCCGAGGAACAAAAAACAACCACCGGCCGCTCGGCAGTAATGTCGGCGAGACTATCCTCCAGGTCATCCACCGCAATATTTATGCTGCCGGGTATATGCCCTTTCTGAAATTCATCGGCATTGCGGACATCAAGCAGAGTCATGGCGCCGGATTTTCCAACCATCGCCTTAAAATCAGCAGGCAGAATAATCCCGGGTCTGGCCTTGGGAATATAAATTGTTTTTTCAGCCAACGCGCCGCTTGTCGTCGGCAGGCCGGCATTTTTCCAACCATTAAAACCGCCTTCCAGAAGACGAACTTTTTTATAACCCCAGCCGAGGAGTATGGCGGCTGCCTGTCGTTGATCGGGACCATAGAGGATAATCGGCGCCTTTTTGTCGACCGGCAGCTTATCCCGTACGGTCGCGAAAGCGGCAAAGGGCGCAGCCATAGCCCCGGGCAGATGCCCGGTCACGGCCACCCGCGGCGGCCGCAGGTCAAGAATCACCAAACTGTTATCGCCTAACCTTTTTTTGACATAAACCGGTGCAGCCATGCCGTAATGATATTTTGTCCATTCGGGAAAGCCACTGGTGTAGATCCGCACATCACCGTATCCCATGGCCATGGCGTTGACCGCCACCGACGGGCTGAGACAGCCGCCCACCCCGTAGACCACCAGGGTTTGTTTCTTATCCGCCGGTAGCCTGTTATTGAATTTTTCAAAGGCCGGGGCCGGCACGTTCACCGCGCCCTTGATATGGCCGGCAAGATAATGTTTGCCAGGCCGGACATCCACCAGCACCGGCGGTTTAGCAGCGCGCATCAATCTTTCAATATCCCGCCGACCCAACTTGTCCGCGTCGTCCACCAGCTGGAGAATATCAAATCTGGTAATATGAACGGCTGATTTACGACCGTCCTCCTCGGCAAAATATATACGAAATCCCTTGCCCTTGTAGTTACGCATATCCTCCAGCGATTCAAGGTTTTTTACCCGGGTGTCATCGTCGAAATAGACCACCTCCTTGCGGGTCAACAAATCCATGAGAATGGTATTGGCCTTAAAGGAAACATCCTTTAAAAACCCCAGCATCATGTTGGATTCCCCCTGGTGGCATTTGGCGCAGATGGGGGCGTTCAGGGATTCATTGCCGGAAACGGCCGGCGCCGCCAAGACAGGACCGGCAAAGGCGACTATAACGCAACTAAGCAGTAATGTTTGTAATCTCTTCATTATGGCAAATCCTTTATTTTTTCTTAACTATTCAGCAAAGGCAACAAATTACCCTAAACTCGTAACCGTAACTTTCAGG
>CAYWUR010000261.1:0-2952 GCA_964460745.1 uncultured Desulfobulbia bacterium
AGGGCCCTGATCTCGCGACGCTATCCGAACTTGGTTCGCAAGTTGAGGCTCTGGCCCAGAATATTCCCGGCACTCTTTCCGCCTATGCCGAACGGGTAACCGGCGGCAATTATCTGGATTTCAAAATACGGCGGGGGGCAATCGCCCGCTACGGCCTACAGATAAAGGATGTGGAGGATACGATCAGCATCGCCGTCGGCGGCATGAATGTAACGGAGACCGTGGAAGGCCTTGAACGATATCCGGTTAATCTCCGCTATAATCGTGAACTCCGTGACGACATTGAACGGTTGCGGCGGGTTCTGGTATCGACCCCCGGCGGCGCCCAGGTGCCTCTTGCCCAGTTGGCGGATATTACCATCCATAAGGGACCGCCGGCGATCAAAAGTGAAAACTCACGCCGGACCGCCTGGGTTTACATTGATCTGAAGGGAATCGATATCGGCAGTTATGTCCGGCAGGCCAAAAATATTATTGACCGTGAGATAAAGTTGCCGGCCGGCTATTCCATGATCTGGGCCGGTCAATATGAATATATGGAAAAAGCCCGCCGCACCCTGAACATCATTGTGCCGTTAACCCTGCTGCTGATCTTTATTCTGCTCTACCTGCACTTTAAAAACATGACGGAGGCGGTACTCGTCATGGCGAGCCTGCCCTTTGCTCTGGTAGGCGGCATCTGGCTGCTCTATCTCCTTGACTATAACCTCTCGGTGGCCGTGATCGTGGGCTTTATCGCCTTGGCCGGCCTGGCTGCCGAAACCGGAGTCGTGATGCTCGTTTATCTCGATGAGGTCTATCGGCGCCGCAAAACGCACGGTATGATGCGGTCGGCCGCGGACCTCCGGACCTCGATTCTCGAAGGCGCCGCCGAAAGGGTGCGGCCGAAACTGATGACCGTGGCAACAACCTTAATCGGTCTGCTGCCCGTCATGTGGGGCTCAGCGACCGGCTCCCAGGTCATGAAGCGAATTGCCGCGCCCATGGTCGGCGGCCTCATTTCTTCGACAATTCTGACCCTGATAATCATTCCCGTCGTTTATGAGATATGGAAGCGCCGGGAAATACAAACAAACTAACCCCGCGTCATCGCCCCATTTCACCCCTTCGGGGCCACCTCTAACAGCCTTGGATCTAACGAAAATTTCTCAATTTTTGCGATACTCACCTGTTGCATGTTTTGATGCAGAGGATTGATTAACGTGTTAATTTCTTTATCAAGTACCGCTGAGGGAATATCAAGCAATAATGATGACTTTGATTTAATCCATTCTGTGCCAATTTCCGCCAGTTTGTCAGGTGCAGGATAGCCCCGCCAATTTGCAGGCAAGCTACTCTCTGTAATTGTCGTTACTGCTATGTCTCCGGGTATACTTATTTCTATGATGCTTAAATCTTTTGGGGCAAGGGCCATTGGCACATGTACTAAAAACTCAAGTGCCGCAAGAGATCTGCTTTTAGATGTATAGATTACGGGATAGCCAGGATGATTCCATCTGCCGCCATAAATTTTTGCACCAGAGCCCGTTAAATCGTCAATATGTTCTGTTTTACTTATTCGGAATAATTCGATCACGAATAAACTCCATATTCAATGCGACCTAACTCCTCAATTACCAACTCCATACCAAAACGAGAGTTAAGCATAGCAAAGGGCGTTTTTCCGTGAAGTACTTTATGGGGTGTATTCAGCCAAGTTGATAACTTCTTCTTGTCTTGAAAAACTTCTGTTCCCTTGGCTAAAACCTCTGCTACGTGGATAACCTGCTCGGAAACGGCTGGATTGAAATGTTGTTCGGGAGAATACCTCTGAAGAGTACGTTCTGTTACGGGCAGCAGCCCTGCAATTTCTTTCCAAGAAAGGGATAAATAGTTGGCTAAATGCGATACTGCTCTTTTGGTAATTCCAACACTCCCAAGTTCGACTAAATCCATTTTGCTAACAATCTTTATGCCAAGGATCTTCTCCCCACCTAAAATTTCCCCAACTTGTGCTAATTGCATAGCTCACCCCCAGTTAACATTTGTCTGTAATATATCGACAAATGTCTCTGTTGTCAAAATAAAAGGGGGTTTTATTTTTTCTGTTTAACTATTGAGTTCTTTCTTCCTGTCGGACTGCTCTCCTCCTTTTATCAAGGGGTTGATAGGGGAAGCCCAATGCTTCCCAGGAGAGTTCATTGTAACGGAAGAGGCTGAATTACCCGTGGAGGAGGTGGGTGGGCAGGATGACTTTGAAGAAATCTACCGCGTAGCGGCTTACTTGAACCGGCATATCTACTTTTCACTGGACAAATTGAACCGGTATGCTACCGTATATGATACATACTGGATTGAATAATGGACATTATAGAGTTAAAAAAGAGCATAACCGCTAAATATTTTGATTTTCAAAATCTTAAGGCAGCTATTGTCGACCAGAGCAACGAGCGTCGATTCATAGGTCGACTGATCAAGAAAGGCTATATCATCAGGGTCAAGAAAGGCCTTTATGTCTGGGGGGAACAGCTGGTTTCCGGGGGATATTCAAAAAAAATACTGGCCAACCTGATTTACGGGCCTTCCTATTATAGCCCCGGAAAATCGTCCCAAGCCCAATTGGTCAAAGCTCTACAAAGAGCTCAAACGTAAAGGAGTTGCGCTGCAACTCCTTTGGCAAGAGTACAAAGGGCTGCGCCAAGACATTGATGTCCCCTTCGGTCATAAAAATTTAATTATCATTATTTTTTCTCGACTGATGTGTTTCGATTGCATTTACCTTTTTATATATATCATCAAGTTTTTGGTGCAAGGAGTCAGTTGCGTCAACGCTTTTATATGCCATTATGATTAATTTGACTGAGATAAGAAATACAGCAGCTTCTAAGAGGATGTCATGAGTAAAGCCTTTGGTGAACCAGCAATTCCCGGGCGGGCCGAAAACGCAGTAATAGCATAGTTTGTTGAAATCAG
>CAYWUR010000262.1:0-2927 GCA_964460745.1 uncultured Desulfobulbia bacterium
CACGCTGCCCAGCCGGCGCGCCCACCACTTATGCATCTGGTAGATAGGCTTCTTGCCCCGCAAAGCCACGGTAAACAGCGAAGGGGAAACCTGATATTTATGCTTCTCGATATCAAAGACCTCTCTCTGACATTTAATACCGAAGGCGGGCCGATCAAGGCGCTTGACGGGATTTCCTTTACCGTTAACCAGGGTGAAACAGTGGCGCTGGTAGGCGAATCCGGTTCCGGCAAATCGGTTACCGCCCTTTCCATCCTGCGTCTGTTGGAAAAAACCGCGGCGATAGCCATGGCCGGCAAAATATTATTTGCCGAACCAGGCCAAGGGTCGAAAGACCTTCTTACCTTGAACGAGCCGGCCATGCGCCGAATTCGCGGCAACCGGATCGCCATGATTTTCCAGGAGCCGATGACCTCTCTCAATCCGGTTTATTCCATAGCCGATCAATTGATCGAACCGCTGACGCTCCATCAGGGATTGTCAAAAAACAAGGCTCAGGCAAAGGCCGTTGACCTTCTTGAACGTACCGGCATCCACGATCCATCGCAAAAGCTGCAAAGCTTCCCGCATCAGCTTTCCGGCGGCCAACGACAACGGGTAATGATAGCCATGGCCCTGGCCTGCCGACCGACGCTTCTCGTGGCCGATGAACCGACCACGGCGCTGGATGTTACCATTCAGGCCCAGATTCTCAGCCTGATCAAAGACGTTCAACAGGAATTCGGCATGGCCGTCCTGCTGATCACCCATGACCTGAACATGGTCGAGAATATCGCGGATTACATTCATATCATGCAGGCCGGCCGCATTGTTGAACACGGCCGCACGGCAAAGGTATTCAACTCACCTGAAGATCCCTACACAATTCAATTGCTGGACAGCGTCCCGAAAGGCCGACCGAAGCCTAAAGGGAAAAAGCCGCCGTTGCTTATGATCAACGACCTGCGCTGCCATTTTCCGATCAAGGCCGGCTTTTTCAAACGAACGGTCGGCGCCGTCAAAGCGGTGGACGGCGTAACGCTCACTATCCGCGAAGGCACCACCTACGGCATTGTCGGGGAGTCAGGATCCGGCAAAAGCACGCTTGGCATGTGCATATTACGGTTGACCGACTGCCGCGGCAAAATAGAGTATATCGATATTGCCGGCCATAAGCGGAATCTGCTGTCTTACAAAAGCCGGGCATTACGACCATTACGGAAAGAGCTGCAGGTGGTATTTCAGGATCCCTTCTCGTCGCTTTCACCCCGTCTGACTGTTGAACAGATTATCGACGAGGGGCTGCGGGTCCATAAAATCGGCGACGGCAGGAATGAACGGCGCCGGATAATAAGACAAACCCTTCAGGAAGTGGGCCTTGATCCGGCAATGACCGATCGTTATCCCCATGAATTCTCCGGCGGCCAGCGGCAAAGGATCGCGATCGCCAGAGCCGTGGCCCTCAGACCCCGTTTCCTGGTGTTGGATGAGCCGACCAGCGCTCTGGATATGACGATTCAGGCCCAGATCATCCGCTTATTACGGGATCTACAGAAAAAACATCAAATGACTTATCTTTTCATTTCTCATGACCTGCGGGTGATCAAGGCCATGGCCGACGAGGTGGCGGTTATGCGGGACGGCTGCGTAGTGGAACACGGTTCCGCCCGACAAATATTTACGAACCCCGGTCACCCGTATACCCGGGCCTTGTTCGCCGCCGCCTTTGACCCGGCGCCCGGCAAATGATCAGTTGCGGAACGAGGATCAGCAACGCCACTTAGACACTTATGTCCCGTGACAAATTACGGCGCCTGTAATAACCGCCGATATGGGAACAAACTTGAACGGCAAAATGAAAACCGACAATATATTCGAAAACCTGCCGACGACGACACCGGAAGAATTATGCGAAAGCCTTATCCGCCGTGACGATCTAAGACTGGAACGGATTATCTCGACCGGTCATTCCAGCCCGCCGGGAGAATGGTACGACCAGGAAACCGATGAATGGGTTATGCTGCTGCAAGGCGGCGCCGGCATTTTGTTTGAGGGTGAATCAACGGCTATTGCAATGCGACCGGGCGACTATATTCATATCCCGGCCCATAAACGGCACCGGGTGGAATGGACGGCTCCTGACCAACCTACCGTCTGGCTGGCTTTACACTATCGCCCCGACATGGTAAATATTCCATAGGAGGGACCAAATGATGACTACAGTACAATGGTTTTCGGTTATCCTTGTCGTTCTGGGCACGGCTTTCATGCTTAGTTCCATCATTGTAAGCATGAGAACCTTTACAGGTGTTCCGCCATTGCTGCGCGGTAAATGGCGCAGTATCACAGGCCTGATATTTTTCTTCCTGGCCGGCTATATATTTTTTCTTATAATTCAGCTCAACCGCCTCGCCTTTCCGCTCGAGATTGTCATCGGCACCATATTCCTGGGTGGCGCGATATTCGTATTTCTGGTTATCAACCTGACACGAATAACAATTACAAAAATCAAGGAAAACGAAATACATATCAGCACCATTAATGAAACACTGCTTCAAAAAAACAGGGATCTTGAACAGGAGATCGCCACCCGCCGGCAGACGGAGGATAAGCTACAGACCATTACCTCCACCGCCAACGACGCCATAATCATGGTCGACGACAAGGGCCTGGTAACCTTCTGGAATAAGGCGGCGGCAAGAATTTTCGGTTATAGCGAGACAGAGGCGTTCGGCAAAAAAATTCATTCATTGCTTGTTCCCGAAAGGTTTCACGAATCACATCTGCTGGATTTTCACACGGCTATGCAAACCGCGGCCGGCCGGATCATGGGCAAAACATTTGAGCATTACGGCCGCCGGCAAGACGGCGCCGAAATCCCGGTCGAGATTTCACTGTCCGCGGTAAAGATCAACAACAAATGGCACGGGGTCGGTATAATTAAAGAT
>CAYWUR010000263.1:0-2884 GCA_964460745.1 uncultured Desulfobulbia bacterium
GGCAGATACAGGCTTTGAGGTCAAAGGTGGCTCGTTAGCGCAACTTTTTGAACATGCCGCCGCTGTTTTTTTTCTGCTGATGTGGAAGAGCGCCGAGGGTCATGACCGCGCAGACCAATCATTTGATATAGAGGTACGGGGCCGGGATTTTGGAGAACTTCTGGTTAATTTTCTTGAAGAGTTTCTTTATTTGTTTGATGCTCGGGGGTTGATATTCTCCGGGGTCAAGGTGGTGAATATTTCGGGACAGATATTAAGGGCCAGAGCCTGGGGGCATCTGTTTCAAGAGGATCGGGACGAGGAGTTGTTGACCGTTAAGGCGGTAACCTATCACCAACTGTATGTGGGTGAAACAACGGACGGCTGGCTGGCAAGGGTTATGCTGGATATATGAAAAATTGCAGAGCTGCGATCCGGCGCCGGTTCAAACGTCGCCGGGTTAGAAGGCAGGTGGGCGTATGATTAAAGACGCACAGAGCAATTTAACCATCAACGATCTTGTCGAACTTGATGAATATCGCTGGCTGGTGCCGAAAAGCGGCAAAATGCGGACGGAAGGTCTGGTTTTTCTGGATCGTAAGTTATTACAGCTTGTTCTCAAGGACGGCAGCCTCTCTCAGGTAGCGAACGTGGCCTGGCTGCCCGGCATCGTAGGGCGCAGTCTGGCGATGCCCGATATGCATCAGGGCTACGGTTTTCCTATCGGCGGCGTTGCGGCTTTTGATCCGGATGACGGCATTGTGTCACCGGGTGGTGTGGGGTATGACATCAATTGCGGAGTGCGGCTCCTGCGTTCCGCTCTGCGGCGGGAAGAGGTGGCCGACCGCATGGATTTACTGGTTAACGGTCTGTTCGCCCATATTCCGACCGGTGTCGGTTCCAGGCAGAAATATTTGAGACTTAATCAGACGGCGCTTGACAAGGTTTTGGCGGAAGGCGCTGCCTGGGCGGTTAAAAACGGCTTCGGCAGGCCGGAGGACCTTTTGCATATTGAAGAGGGCGGCGTTCTTGGCTGGGCCGTCGCTGATATGGTATCGGCGCGGGCCAAGGAACGCGGCAGCCCTCAACTCGGCACCCTGGGCTCCGGCAATCACTTTGTTGAGATCGGCTTTGTAGAAAAGGTTTATGACGAGGAACTCTGCCGCGGTATCGGCCTTTTTGTCAACCAGATCACGGTCATTATTCATACAGGCTCAAGGGGGCTGGGTCATCAGGTCTGTAGTGATTATCTTCGCATACTACAGGACGCGCCCCGGAAGTACGGCTTTGTGTTGCCTGACCGGGAATTGTGTTGCGCTCCCATCCGTTCCCGGGAGGGGGAGGAATATATGGCCGCCATGGCGGCGGCTGCCAATTTTGCTTTTGCCAACCGGCAGATTATAACCCAGGGAGTCAGGGATACCTTTGCGCAAGTGCTCGGTATCGGCGACGACCGGTTACGTCTGGATCTGGTGTATGATGTCTGTCATAATATCGCCAAGTTCGAGGAACATGTGGTGAATGACGAAAAGCGCCTGCTTGTCGTGCATCGCAAGGGGGCAACCCGGGCCTTCCCGGCGCATCATCCCAAGGTGCCGGCGGCTTATCAGTCCACCGGTCAGCCGGTCTTGATTCCCGGTGATATGGGGCGTTACTCTTACGTGCTGGTCGGCGCCGACAAGGCCATGCGGGAAACTTTCGGCAGCGCCTGCCATGGCGCGGGTCGGGTAATGAGCCGGCATGCCGCCAAAAAAATAGCCAGGGGGCATAATGTGATTGCGGAATTGGCGGCAGCAGGTATTATCGTCAGGGGTGCGGGGCGCGGTACCATTGTTGAAGAAATTCCGCAGGCATATAAAGACGTGGAGGATGTGGTCAGGGTGGTGCATGAAGCCGGCATTGCCCGCAAGGTGGCTCGTTTGCGTCCGCTGGGCGTTATAAAAGGATAGTAATGGTTACACATGGGACAGGTGTTGGCATGGTGGATGAAAAAGACATTTTTGAGTGTCGGGAATGCGGCTACTGCTGTCATGGAGAAACGACGGTCTCCCTGGATAAGTCGGACAGGAAACGTATGACGGCCTTTCTCGATATGGATCCGGCGGACGTAAAGAGAAAATACTGGCGGCAGACCGGCACTGTTATTCAAATGAAGACGGTCGACGGGCGTTGTGTCTTTTATAACAATGGGTGCACGATTCATCCCGGCAAGCCTTGGCGCTGTTCGCAATGGCCGTTGCATCCCAGCATTCTGAAAGATGAGGCGAACTTCAAGGCCATCAGGGAATCATGTCCCGGTATTAACCGGCAACTTAATTATGAAGAATTCTGCCGCATATTAGTCGAACTGCTGAACCAAGCTCCCTGTGATCATTTACGGAATAAGGGAGAGTAGTGCATAATCTTGAGTGAAATATGGCCTGGGAGTGGGAAATTGCGACTTGAACTGCTTTTTCTGGGCAAAACCAGGGAATCATATCTGGCCGCCGGGATTGAGGATTACAGCAAACGCCTTAAGCATTATACGCAGGTTAATATCAAGATCCTGAAAGAAAGGCGCCGGGCAAAAGATACTTCCGCCGCGCGGATAATGGCCACGGAAGGTGAAATCCTGCTTGCCAATATTCCGAAGTCCTCACTGCTGGTCGCGCTGGATAGTGCCGGCCGGCAGTTCAGCTCCGAGGAACTGGCCGGCACGCTGGGACTGTGGGCCGACCAGGGTCGCAAGAACGCGGTTTTCGTGATCGGCGGCCCCCTGGGGCTGGCGCCGGCAGTGCTGAAGAAGGCCGATCTGGCGCTTTCCCTCTCCAGAATGACGCTCACGCACGAAATGGCCCGCCTGGTCTTGCTCGAACAGATATATCGTGCCTATACAATATTGGCCGGCGAACAATACCATAAATGA
>CAYWUR010000264.1:0-2871 GCA_964460745.1 uncultured Desulfobulbia bacterium
TCCCTTCATAAATCAGGTCAATCGGTACTCAAGCACGGTTACGCAAATCGGTGGGCGTAACCGGGTCGTAATCCCTTCATAAATCAGGTCAATCGGTACCGCGGCCGTTGGTTGGCTTTCTGCATCAAGTGTTTCAACGGCACGTTCCGCAGACCTTCACTGTGGCCGCGTGAAATTGCCGGAAGCAGTGAAGGTCGCGCTGTTGTTTTCATAATTATCACCCTGTTTTCCCAAGATTTTTGCGGCTTCCGCGAACCGCAGCAGGCAAAAATGCATTTTGTTAATTATTTAAGCATATTGTAAGGCACAAGATGAGAATGTCATCAGGTTCGCGGATATGGAGGCGCCACGAGGTCATAATATATAATATTCCTCATCCGGGTCAATAAATTTGCCTAGGCCGATAATCTCGGTTTTCACAAGGCAATTCCGACACAAGGGAATATATTTCACTCCATCTTCCTCAAAGTCGATGACTTCCTCGATCCGCTTCCGGAGTTCGATAAAGGCCGCATCGGATATATCCAGTTCAAACTTCGACTTCAGCACCCGGATTCCATAATCCTTCATGATCCCGGCTACCCGGCCAAGGCGCCCGGGCTCGGCGATATCGTAAACCGCCAGCACCCGCATGATTACAGCACCATCCAGTCAAGTTGCGGCAGGGAAACCCCCTGGCCTTGGATGACCGCTTTGGCCATGCAGCGCCGGCAGACATGATAGATCCGCACCGCGTCCTCATCCAGTGCCAGATTGTCCCGGCAGTACCGGCGAATTTCGTGAAGTTCCCGGTGGTCCAGCCGACATTCGAACACGGAATACTGGGACTGAAGGCCCAGCTCCTTCATAAATTTATGAAACCTAGCTCTTCTCCGGTTACCGGTAATATCGTACACGACTATAGTGTTCATTTCAGTAGAAAAGGCTCATACTTCCGGATGCTGCCCTCGACCAGTTTCCGGAACCGGCCAGCCTGTCCGACCAGAATTTCATTATAAGAAAGTTGCCGGTCCTCGGGCGGATAATAAACTTCAGCGGCCATCTTACGCTCGAAATTTTCGATCACCCGCTGAAAGGCATCGCCAACCAGTTTGACCGCCGGCTTGCCCCTGTTTTCCTCTTCTTCGGCGTGGACTGCTTCGTCATGCATGCGTTGCGGCGGGAGATCAAAATTTTCATCCGCCTCGGCATTGCTGATCAGACCGTAGGGTTCCTTGGTCGCATCCGGCATTGCGGCTGGAGTGGCCGGAGGAAGAGGGGCGACATGCTCGATACAAAAATCATCTTTCTGTAGAATCTTCAGATTGAATAAGGCCAGAGTCAGGGTATCGGCGATCGGCACCCGAAATTCCTCCATTAAATCCATGACCAGGGAATGGCGACCATAGTCCGGGGTGTGCAGAAAACCGGGATATGGATCGAGGTTGACCAGACGGATTGAGGCATAAACTCGGTTGAACAAGAAGGTGTAAAGCAGGGAAAGGACGGCGTTGACCGGATCGGTCGGCGGCCGCCTGACCCGGCGGGAGAAGCCGAAATCCTGGAGCAGGCCCCGTTTCAGGATTTGAAAATAAATGGCGCTGCCTCGTCCTTCAAACCCACGCAGGGAGTCAACGTTGTCGGCCTGTTCCAGCTCCGGCAGCAATTTCCTGATCTTTTTTGCTTTCTGGCCCGCCTCCCGACAGCCTCGGCTACGCTGGATGCGCATGAGCAGGGTGATCATGCTGGAAAGTTTTCCGGCGACCAACGCACGGACAAAGGCAACAGTAAAGCGCGGATCATCGAGTAAGGTGAACTGCAACTTGCGTAGGGTGATGTTTTTCGATTCAGGCGTGGCAAATCGCCCCACATAGCGGCCGTTTTTTGTGAGAAAAACGGTGTCGATATTGTTTTTGAGCAGCATCCGCAGAGCGGCCGGAGTCAAATCGATGTTGCCGCAAAGGACAACCTGCCGCAGTTTCCCGACAAAAAGGGTATGATAGGTATCCTCGCCTTTCTTGACCAGCAGGTGTCGGCCCTCGCGGACAATCCTGGCGCCCTGGGTGCGGATATATATGTTCATGCCGTTTCCTCCTGCTTCCAGATTGCCACGGCAGGAGGGATATGGCAAAGATTGCAACGTTGCTTTATCTTTCTCGTGTTCAGAACTTCGCGGCGGTGAAGGACATTTGCTTATTTGAATTTATTTTTTAAAAAGATCGGCATGAGTTCCCATACGCTCAAAAATAATTCGCGTTTCTTCGATCTTGTAGATTAGCAGCCAGTCCGATTCGATATGACATTCGCGCCGTCCTTGAAAATTGCCGATGAGCCTGTGGTCCCGGTGCAGAGGATCGAGAGGATCGCCGGCAAGCAGGCTACGGGCGATGAGCTTGAATTTTTCCGGATTTTTTCCCCGGCGCCTGGCCCGATTTACATCTTTTTCAAACTGCTTCGTGTAAACGGGGATAAACATCAGATTCCCAGTTTATCGAACATGTCTTCAGCGTCTTCACAGACGTTCAAATCGCGGCCGGTGTCGGTGGCTTGAAAAGTCTTCTTCGTGGCCGGTGCCGGGATTACCAGGTCAAAGGGCAGACCGTCTTTGAGGTCGCAGATGTGTTTATACATCTCGACGACTGCCTCCAGCGCGACCCAATACTTGCCCACCAACCGGCCTAGCACTGCGTCATCCGGCTGGTAATCGAAGCCGCCAACCCGCCGCTGCCTGTGATATGCGATCAGCCCGCGCCGCTGCGCCGGGTCGGGAATCTTAGCTTCGAGGGTGGCCGCGTCCGCTGCTCCATCCGCCGACAGCGCCGTGTAGTCCAGTACGTCCGACACGTCCAGCGTGTAGAACGAGTAGTAGCGTGTGGCGTCCAGCAGCCGTTT
>CAYWUR010000265.1:0-2854 GCA_964460745.1 uncultured Desulfobulbia bacterium
GCTTCTTTCTTCCTGTCGGACTGTCGGCCACCTTTTTCAAAACCGCTACAAATCCATCCATCTCAATCCACTTCATGCGGGTCTTGTTAAGTCCATGAACGAATTGGATTGCTATCCCTGTGTTAGCGGTTGCTCCAAATTGTAAGAATATGGCCATTTGAAAATATATATGAATAAAGCTGTGGAATCTGCAAAGGAGGGATGAACAGGGAATAATTTAATATCGGCGGTTGGCGTGGGCTAAGGAGAGTTAATTCTTTGAGGACCTCGCAACCATGAGATGATTGTCGCCGCCAGACCGATTGCTGTGGCGGCATAAAAGGAAGCCCTGAGAGCAAGAACAAAAGAGTCGCTGTGTTGAGCGGCGTTGAAATCTTTTAAGTCCAAACCACCGGTGTGAGCGCTGAAGGAGATGGAGAAAACCAGACCGGCCAGACCTACCCCCAGCAGCATTCCCATGTTTCTGGCGGTCGCCAGCAGTCCCGCGGAGATGCCGGCCTCGTTGTTTTCCACATTGGCCAGGACCGAGGCGCTATTGGGCGATAAGAACATTGCCTGACCGCAACCCAGCAATACTAACCGGCCGGCAATTGAAAGCGGCGTGGATTGTGCCGTTAGATTGGTTAAGAGGAACAGACTACAGGTGCTGACTAGAAGTCCAGCCGTTGAAAGATATTTGGGCCCGACAATATCTGATAGCCACCCGGCAAGCGGCGCAACGATCAGTACCGAAAGAGGTACGGCCATCATGATCAAACCGATACCGGTTCCCGGTAGTTCAAGGACGCGCGCTAAAAAGAACGGCACGAGCATTATTACGGAAAAAAGGACGGTGAACGAGAGCAGCGCCGTTAAAATGGCTATTGAGAAGGCCCTTTTTTTCAGGAGAGCGAAAGGCAGCAAAGGCGATGTGGTGACGGCTTCGTGTTTTAAAAAAATACAAAAGGCTATACCGCTGAAGATGATGAATGCGATTAAGGTCCTTATCGACCAGTCCGGTGAACTTGCATGCGTTATAGCAAGTAGAATGAAGGTTATGGCTATTGCCCAGATTACGCCGCCCGGCCAATCGAATTTTTCTCGGGCAATGCTGGCCGGCGGCGGCGTATATTTCGACAATAAAACCCCGGCAAAAACAAAAAAAACAAGGCCTATGGGAACGGTTACAAAAAAGATGAATCTCCAGGAATAATACTCGATTAATAGTCCGCCAACCGCGGGTCCGGTCATGAGTCCCAGAGAAACGGCCATGCCGATAAGGCCCAGGTTGCGGCCGAGCCGTTCGGTTGCAAAGGCTTCCTTGATAATCGCCGGTCCGGTGGACATCATCATGGCGGCTCCTATGGCCTGGCCGCAACGGAAGAATATCAACCAGCTAATGCTGGGGGCGATACCGCAACAAAATGAACCGGCTGCAAAAATAAACATGCCCAGCGGGTAGATGCGTCCTCTGCCCAGCCGGTCGGAGAGATGTCCCCACAATAAAAGAGAGATGCTGATGGTGAGAAGATATATTATCACCACCCATTCGGTTTTATGCAATGGACTGCCGAACTCATGCATGATGGCGGGCAGGGCGATGTTTACCATGCTGCTGTCCAACGTGGACATGAAGACGCCGACCGCCACCACCAGAAAAAGGCGCCATTTTTTTTCAGGTCTGCCCATTCGTTTATCTACATCCTTTGTAACTATTCAGCAAAGGCAACAAATTACCCCAAACTCGTAACCGTAACTTTACAGATGTGCCCCAGGTTCGTTCGTTTCGACCTCCGATGCGTACTCCCTGTACGTGAGGAGGACAAAACGGACGAAGATGGGGTGCAGCTGAATAGTTACCATCCTTTTTGAATCATTGGCGGGCGTCCCGCCGGGAGGTAATTCGCTTGGAAGTTATTCCAAATCGTTTTATTTGTCTTGTCAAATTCGATTGTTTACAAAAAATCGTCTCTGGAATATCCTGCCGGCCATACTCTGCGGCTTGATTAAACAGGGAATGAATATTATAGTTGATAAGTATAAGATGTATTTGTGAAAATCGGGAGATGATAATGATAGATCGGACTTTATCTGGCGGAATTCGTCAGGTTGTCGTGGTTTTGTTGGTTTTGGCCTGTATGCTTTTTGCCGGGGGGGCTGTTGTTGCGGCAAGGGGGGGCGGCGCGATGCCGCATTTTGCCTTGCCTTCCGCACGTGACGGTATACTTGTTGACAGTGATAAATATCAGGGCCAGGTTTTGTTGGTGATTTTTTTTGCAACCTGGTGTCCGCCTTGTGTTCAGGAAGTGCCTTCACTGATTGAATTGCAGAAAGATTATGGCCCCCGGGGCTTTTCGGTTCTCGCTCTTTCCCTGGATGACGGCGGTCGGCAGGGCGTAGTCAAGTTAATCAATAAAATGGGTATAAACTATCCGGTACTCATGGCTGACCATCAGGTCGCGCGGGATTTCGGCGGTATTTTTGGAATACCTGTTTCCTTTCTGGTTGATCGGCAGGGTGAGGTAATAAAAAAATTCTCAGGGTATGTGGATCATTCCGTGTTTGATGTGGCGATAAAAAAAATGATGGGTGATAATGCCGGCGGCCTTGCGGCGCCCTCTTCCGCGGTTTCTGAAAAAAAGAAGACAGGCAGTTGGTTGAAGCGGTTGTTTGATTAAAGTCATTAGAAACAGAATTATATCGGGAATAAGGCGGCTGAACAGTTACGGTTACGAGTTTAGGGTAATTTGTTTTTGCAAGAAGACTTGTCGCCGGATTGACATTTACTGCCGAAAGTTTTAACATAAGAACATGATTTGTATCGTGAATATAGCTCAACTATGCGGGGAAATCATGTGTAAATCATTATTAAAAC
>CAYWUR010000266.1:0-2831 GCA_964460745.1 uncultured Desulfobulbia bacterium
AAAAAGTTGACAGCATACAATATAGTGGGTATGTAACGCAAAATACTCCTATATATTGTATATGTTTTGAGAAGTTATTCACTAAAAAGTCCTGCTTGCCTGTTTTATAAGGTCTGACGGCTAATATCAGAAGCCTGATCAGGCGTGCGGCAAAAAGTCTCCGGACGAGTACCAGCTCATTTTGCGGAGGTCATGACCATGTGGGGATATTACCCCGAAGGCAACTGTTCTAAGAATAAAAAACGGCGGATGGCGCTGAATACGCTGATCGCCTTGCTGTTCGTCCTCATGGCCGCCTCCGGCGGCGCGGCAACCGAACCCTTCTTTTATACAGTACAAATCAGCAGCCACAAATCTCTTGAAAATTCCCAAAAACTATTCAGCCGACTGAAAGACAGCCTCCCTGAAAATTATCGCGATCATCTCAGAATAGAATACATCAAGCCATACTATACCATCAGAACAGGCAAATTTGATACTATTAATGAGACAACCACGGTCCTTGATTTTATCAAAAAAAATTATCCGGATGCCGCGATCCTGCGGGCGCATATCAGGGCGGACAGGATAACAGCCCTATATCGGAAAGCAGCAGTCGATCAGCCCCGTGTAAGCAAACCGCAAAAGCCCACGCCCCCGGTCACTGTAAGTAAGACCGTAAAAGACCCTGCGCCGTCGCTTGTTACGGCAACGGCAAACGATCAGGCCGCAAAACCGGTCGCGCTTGACAACGCAGCAAATAAAAAAAGCAATGCCCCATCTAACGCCGCCCCAATACAGGCATCCAAGCCGACGCCGAAAGAAAGCAGCACGGTTTCCCCTGTCCGGAAAAACAGCGGCGGGAAAGGCGCTTACATGTTACTCGGGCTTATTTTAGTCATTGCCGTGACAATCATCGCTTACAAAACGAAAAAACGTCCGTCCCGCCCAAACGCCCCCGATGAAGACGATCAATATGAAATAAGATCGCCGGCCGCCCTCACCTATAAGTACAAAAGCCGCTTAAACGCCAATTTAAAAGAACTGGCCATGGTGGAAGGTAATCTTCTCAGCCATGATAAGGACGCTAAAACGCTGTACATCACCAGCTGCCTGGATGCCGGGGGCAAGACCACCGCCGCGGTCAGCATCGCCTATTCCCTGGCCATGAACTCCGCCGCCAGAATCCTCCTGATCGACGGCAACCCGAAATCGCCCATGATCCATCGCCTGTTCGGCGCCGAGCTATCACCGGGGCTGGTCGATCTGCTGCAAACCGATATCGGGATCGACAAGGTATGCAGAAAAACGGAATACGGTAACCTTGCCATCATAACAGCCGGCGAGCTACAAAGTGAAGGTCAATCTCCGTTGCGCCGCCCGGAATTAAAGGACAAACTTGACCAATTGGCGGAGCGGTTCGACTACGTTGTCTTTGACGGCCAATCCATCTTGGTTTCCGCTGATACCGCGCTTATTGCCAATCAGTTTAACGGAATAATCGTTGCCGTGGAATGCGAAAAGACCAAACAAGAGGTTCTCCTGCTGGCCCTGGATAAGGCAGGACAAACCGGTGGCAATGTTTTGGCTGTCGTTCTAAATAAAAGGCATCTGTACATCCCGGAGGCGCTGTATGGGAAAATATGATCGCAAACAAAAAATACTACTTATAAATCCATGGCAGATAATAAGAGATTAGAAAATCTTCGGTCGGCGCGTCCTGTCAGCCTCAAGTTTCCGGCAGCAACTATCTTAGCGGCAATCATGCTGTTTATCTGGGGCTGCGCCGCCCATAACACCACGAAAACGGCAAAGGATTCCGACCGGAAAACGCCGCCCGAGATCTCATTTGAAAAGACCTCTTTCTCGCAAAGCCGGACGGAAGATGCCTTTAATCTGTTTCCCAAATACCGAATCGCCCCCGGCGATGTCCTTGACGTCCTGTTTCAAATAAGCACCTGGGGGAAGAAAGAGACATTCACCCTGGCGGTTGACAACACCGTGGCCGTTAAATTCCCCAACGCCCCGGAATTGAATGAAGAACAAATGATTCGGCCGGACGGGACGATATCCCTCCCGTACATCGGCGAGCAGTATGTCCTCGGCAAAACAGTTGTTGAACTTACCAGCGACCTGAAAACAGCATACAGTAAAATTCTACAGGACCCGGAACTCTATGTAACCGTTCCCGACTTCCGTTTCGGCATCAAGGAATTGAAGGCCGACCTCCATACCGCTCCCCGCGGACTGAGCAGACTTGTCACTGTCAGACCTGACGGTTATGTCACCTTTCCGATGGTCGGGGAGATGCTGGTCGCCAATAAAACCATAGCGGATGTCAATAAGGCGCTGAACGATAAATATGCCGCAACCATGGCCGGCCTCCATGTCGACCTTTTCCTTGAAAAACATTCCGGTTCCATGATTTATGTGGTCGGCGCGGTTACAAAACCGGGCACCTATCCGATAGCAAGACCCATTACCGTGCTGGAGGCATTAACCCTGGCGGGCAGTTATACGCCCGGCGCCAAGCTGGAGAGCATCATTGTCGTCAGGAAACATGAAACCAAGCTCATAGCCACCCGCATCAATCTGGCCGACACCCTGGATCTGAAGGAGGACAGCCGGTTCTTTTATCTCCAGCCCGACGACATAATCTATGTGCCCCGGACCTGGATATCCAGGGCTGCGGATGTGGCCCGCGACCTGGCGGATATCATGTTCTTCCGCGGTTGGAATTTAGGCTTCAGCTGGGAGCTGCACAGAGAGGGCCCTAGCTATTAATACAAAAATCGGCGTAACTATTCAGCAAAGGCAACAAATTACCATAAACTCGTAACCGTAACTTTCAG
>CAYWUR010000267.1:0-2830 GCA_964460745.1 uncultured Desulfobulbia bacterium
GATATGGAAGCCAGGGGGTTATGCCTTGACCGGTGAGGAGTGAGGAGTGAGGAGTAAAAAAACAGAACGGCGGAAGCTTTTTCTCCTCACTTTTCACTCCTTACTCCTTGCCAAAGTGGGATGCCAGCTATAGTCAAGAGTAATTTGTCTATTTATATTAATATGATACTTCAAATCAGAAACTTGAGTAATTATCATGGTGGTACAATATACCTGTAAATTCGAGAGAGGAGGCTGCTTATGACATTGTTTACCAAAAAAAGCTGTAGCCGTTGCGCACAACTGAAAGGGCGGTTTGATTTAGCGGCCATGAATGTTCAGATTGAAGATCTGGATACCGAAAATCCAGCGGCTTTGGCTCATTTGGCCTGGCACAGTCTGGTGGATACCGCACGCAAAAAACTGCCTATCCTGGTGCTGGATGATTCCTCCACGGTAGCCGATTTTCCCAACATTGAACATCAGCTTGCCGCCCGGGCCGTACAGTGTGGCATAGCCTATGCCAGGACCGGCCGGCAGAAAGATTGTATCGGGGATCAATGTACTTTTTAAGACGGGAGATTCCACCGTGTCGGATATAAAGGGCTTTCTTGAGACCTCATTCGTAGACTGGCACGGCAGGGTCTGCGCCGTGATTTTTCTGTCCGGTTGCAATTTTCGCTGCCCCTTTTGCCACAACCATACGCTGGTGCTGGCGCCCGAGACTCTGGAGTCTTTTAGTTTTGAAGAGATATTGCAGCGGTTGAGGCATCTTAAAAAGTGGCTGGGCGGTATTTGCATATCAGGCGGTGAGCCCACCTTGCATCCCGATCTTGCCATGATGCTCAAAAGAATCAAGGAAGAAGGGTGGGCGGTAAAAATAGACACCAACGGCACCCGCCCCAGGCTTTTAGAGAAACTATTGAACAATGGGCTTGTTGACATGGTTTCCATGGATGTAAAAGCGCCGCTGGAAGAAAAAAAGTACAACCGTTGCGCCGGCGGCGCCGTTAATCTAAAACAGATCAAAGCGAGTATCTCAATTTTGCAGAACAGCGGTGTGCGGCATGAATTCCGCATGACTGTTCTGCCCCGTTTTCACACAAAGGCCGACGTCGTCAAGTGGGCAAAAGACCTGGGCGGCAATGGCGGGAAGGGTATCTCACGGCTTAAGTTACAGAATTTCAACCCACAATCAACCATGGATCCGACGTTATCTGCTGAAAAATCTTTTACGCCGGAAAAGTTTAAAGACCTGCAGGAAATAGTGGCGTGATATCATTTGCGACCCATCCTCGCGTATTATTAACTTTGTTTCCGACAATATTAAGGAGCTTGTCTCTTTTAGAAAAAATTGATACTGATAACTTGACAAAGTAAACTTCCTATATTAAGAAGATTACTTCTTCGAGTTGATAAGACCTTCAGGAAGAAAAGAAACCGCATATTTAATATTACGAATGTAAGGAGGAGAGCAGCATGCCAACAATTGAGCACAACGGAAAGACCTTTGAAGTTGATGAGGATGGTTTTCTGGCCAGAGGGATGGAAGAATGGAATGAAGAATGGGTTGACTATGTAAAAGGTATTGAAGGTATCTCGGACTTAAGCGATGAACACCAAAAAGTGATTGATATTCTTCAGGAATATTACAAGAAAAACGGCATTGCTCCTATGGTGCGAATTCTTTCCAAAACTACCGGTTACCCGTTAAAGAGAATCTACGAACTGTTCCCCTCCGGACCAGGCAAGGGAGCCTGCAAGATGGCGGGACTTCCCAAGCCGACCGGTTGTGTGTAATTCACTGTAAAAGTTGTTAAAAAAGAGGAAAGGGCAATGCCCCTTTCCTCTTTTTTTATTCCGCTCATTTCATCTTTTGATGGCCAGCTCCAGGCAGTTCTGGTGGATGCCTTTAATTCTGTCTGCATAATCGGCCATGTTTATTCCTGCCCCCCTGATTCCGCCCCGTAAATTAATTTCCGCTAAAAAAGGCGCTCCATCCTCGGCCACCATAATATCTATATGGGCGTAAGAGAATTTGCCGCGCGTCATAACCTGCCGGCAGAGGGACAATTGTGCCGGCGTTAAATCGCAGGCCTTGCTCTCGCCGCCGCAATGCAGATTGTGGCGGAAGTTAAAAGGATTAAACCTGGAGTAAGCTTCCATGTAGTCTCCCAGGACAACGACCCGAATATCGCGGCTATGTTGACAAAAGGGTTGGATAACAAAGGGAAAGGGAATAGTGCCGAAGGATGCCTGGGAATACACATCTTCTATCGAGTTCCATAGATGAATGCCCATTCCGGCGTTGCGGCGGTCATGTTTGGTTACCACTTGGCGGACATCTTCCTTTTGATAACGGGAAATGCTCTGCAGCAGATCATGAGCAGTATATACCGCCATGGTATGCGGCACCATAAAAGATGAAAAAAGACGGACCTGTAAGGTTTTTGATCGGCTTGCTAATTGAGCCAGGGCGGCAGGTATTAACTGAACACCTCGCTCTACCAGATCAAGGAGGGTGGATTCCTCGCCCGGCCTGAGACGGACACGGCCAACGATGATGTCGCCGGCCGTCAAGGTTTGATATTGGCTATAAAGTTCTGAATTAGTTGTAATCACTCGCTGCCGATCATCCAAGGAAGAAGCCCTCGTAAAAAAGTTTCGCCATCAATAATGAATCTCAAATTCCGCCTTATCGCCCTTCGGCTCTTCCTCGGTAATTTGTAAGCTGGTAACGGCGGCCGTTGGCGGTCCTTTATGGAGCCAGCCGATCATCCGATCTACATTCTGGACTTTTCCCTCCAGGTTCGTCTCCACCCCGCCTCCCCGCAGGTTACGTGCCCAGCCC
>CAYWUR010000268.1:0-2812 GCA_964460745.1 uncultured Desulfobulbia bacterium
GGCCAGGAAAGCCATCAATGGATTGAAAACACTGACGACTACCCACATATTGCGCAAGGTTTTAGGAAAAACCCCGTCCGCCTGCTCTTCGACAAAGTTGGCCGAACTCTCAAAACCGGAGATGCCGAGCATGGCTGCCGCAAAACCCCAGAAAATCGCCATCTTGATGCTGCCGTGCATCGGGGGCAGCTGGTTGTTGCTCTGGAAAACATGCAGCCCATTCTTGAATAGAAACAGCGTAACCGCCCCAGTCAGCAGGAAAAGTGAAATAAGATGAAAGATAAAGATAATCTGGGCGACAAAGGCCGATTCGCCGATGCCCATAATGCTGATGCCCAGGAAAATCGCAAGCAGTAGTATGGTGGCGATAATAATCGGCAGGGCGGGGATGATTTCGTAGAGGTAATGCATGGCCTCGGACGCGGAAATTACCGCGGTGGCCATGTAAGAGAGCAGAGTCAGGGTGGCGGCCAGCGAGGCCAGCGACTTGCTGGTGGTATTCAAGAGGGCGTTGTAGGCGCCGCCGTTCAGGGGCAGGGCGCCAACCACTTCACCGTATATTTTTCGAAACAGAAAGAGAACCCCGGCCACTATTAACAGGGCCACCCACGCGTATTGGCCGGCCGTCATGATTGACAGGGCCGAAACATACAGCACCGATGATGAAATATCGTTGCCGCAAATCGCCGTGGCCGGTAGTTCCGCCAGTTTGGATGGCTTTCTCATTGCTTTTCCTTTAACTTGGAATTCTCTACAGCTTGCTGCACGGAAATTCCTTTTATTGTTCTTCTTCAAAGACTAAAGCCGCTCCCTCAATCAAGGCTTTTGTTACTTTTTTTCTGGCCGTGGCTAAAAGTCGTTGCACCGTCCCCCGTGAAATTTCCATTCTTTCACCGGCTTGTTCTTGAAAAAGTCCTTCAAGATCGCAAAGCCTCAGCACCTCAAGCTCATCCCGCTGCATCGATATAGATTTTAATTCGCGTAGCGGGGTGCCGGTAGGCTTAAATGCTCTTCCTTTAAATTTGCATTCACAATGTCTGTATTTTTTGGGTCGCGGCAAAAAAAATCTCCTCGTCGATATACTTTTTACTCAGCTATCCCGTTAGTTTTTAAGAGTCCATCATATTTTTGTAACTATTCAGCAAGGGCAACAAATTACTATAAGCTTGTGCATATGTCAAAAATAGCCTTGACAGGCTCCTAGAATTTGAGTTGGTAGACAACCTGGACTCTGTGGTCGTCACCCAGGTTATTGTCAACCGCCGGGGCTTTGCCCTTCCCGCCGCTGTCGGCGCCGTAGCTCGTCCGTTCGTAGTTCAGCAGCACCATGTTTCCTTTGTAGATGTCGTAGGCCAGGCCGCCCATATACAAGGAATAGGTCGCGTCAGCGGCCATATCGTTGTTGTCGTCGGCATCGAAGTGGTCATGGCGTGCAAAGGCGGCGAGTTTTTGCGCCGGTGCCGGCAGGCGGTATGTGCCGAAGAATGAGTAACCGGCGGTGTCCAAGGCCTCATTGCCGGCATTAACCCATGTACCGGCGGCGTTGCCCTTTGTGGTGAAATACTGGGCGGTAAAGATAAACTTCGAGTGTTCGTAGCTGATCATTCCCTGATTGACAATGAAGTCCGGCCACAAGTCGCCGTTTTTCCGGTTGCCTTTCCCGTTGAGACCGAGGTAGCTGAACTGAAGACCCGGCAGGGCATCCGGCAGAGGGCGCCAGGTCAGGCGGCCCTCGATAACTTTGTTGCCGTTGGCCTCGGCGGCATGGTAGCCGCCGCCGTTATAGACGCCGACGTGCCAGCTACCGTAACGGCCGTTATAATGGGAGTTACCGGTTCTGGCCTTGGCATCGCCCAGTTTGCCGCCGAAGTCTCCCCGGAGGTTGAGTCCGAGATCCGCGGAATTAAATACCCCGGCCCGCTCAATGGCCATGGTGCCCTGGGCGCGATACGTATTGACATGCTCTTCGAAGTCAAGCCAGGGGGCGTGGCCTTGACCGATTTCGGCTTTCATGCCGGTCAGGAGGCCGCAGTCGGGAGGAGCAATCTCCGCGTACAGATATTTTATTCTCGTTAGCCAGCTGCCGTCGCCGTCCTGGTGAATATCAGTGGTCAGCCGCGCGCCGAGCCACGGTTGAATGGCCTTCTGAATAGTCAAGTAGCCGCGGGTAAGGGTAAAGTGGTTGAAGCCGCTTTGCGTGTCTCCTGTCCCGCCTTTTTCGCCGGCGGAATAATCAACAAAGCCGAGTACATTGATTTTGAGCCCCCCCCTCGTTTCCGGGGCGGTTTTATCCTGCGGCTTTTTATGCCGTTGCTGCCGGGCCAGGACTTCCTGTTGAACCTGATCGGCCTCTTGCGGTGTCAAGATGCCCTTGCTGATCAAAACATCAAGAAGCGGGTCCCGGTCACCCGCTATGGCGGTTCCAGATATATACATCGATAAAAGCGCGGTAGCGGCGAGAGTGATTCCCTTCAGGATATGGCGGTGTGTTTTCATCTTTTCATCTCCTTGGCTAATTTCGTTGGATTTATGTCGGCGTCCCGTGCGAATAGATGCGTCAAGGTCTGTCCGAGAAGCCGATCATGGGGATGTAACAAGTCGGACGTAAGGTACGCAAGGGATATTTGGACATCATTTGGAAAATATTATTTTTGGGTTAAGATCGTCAGTCCCGTAAAAAATGTAAATATTCCCTTTTTCTCGGTGTTGTATAACCGGTTCATGTCTGTTATTTTCTTGTTTCAATAACATTGAATGTTTGTAACTATTCAGCAAAGGCAACAAATTACCCTAAACTCGTAACCGTAACTGT
>CAYWUR010000269.1:0-2805 GCA_964460745.1 uncultured Desulfobulbia bacterium
AACCGCCGACCTCTACCGCGTCAAGGTAGCGCTCTCCCACTGAGCTACGCGCCTGCAAATACTATCGTCAAATGACAAAAAAACAGCACAACTATGATGCAATCGCAAAAAGTCCCCCCATGGACTTTTTACAAGTCCCTCAACTATAATATAGTCATAAATTAATCCGTAAAACTGAAATCAAATACCAACATTCGTCCTTCGTGTCAAGGAGAATGTACTCTAAACGTAACTATTCAGATACCCCATCTGAATAGTTACAGACAGAGGACATGGCAAATTTTTATATTTAGGTGGAACAGTTCACCTATAAATGAGAGTAAACGATTCACGATTTGCGATCGTTTACTCATAAGTCGTGACGTCCCGTAATATGACGACCTTCAATGGCCCGCGCCAATGTAATCTGATCGGCATACTTGATGTCCATGCCCATGGGAATACCGCAAGCCAGCCGGGTTAACTTGACCGGCATGTCCTGCAACCGGCTGACCAGATAAGAAGCGGTGGCTTCTCCCGGCACCGTGGAGCTGGTAGCGATAA
Source organism: uncultured Desulfobulbia bacterium (assembly GCA_964460745.1). GTDB lineage: Bacteria > Desulfobacterota > Desulfobulbia > Desulfobulbales > BM004 > CAYWUR01. The sequence goes on from CAYWUR010000269.1 coordinate 544, forward strand.
GAACTTCAACCGCCTGTTGCCGTTTTATCCTGCCGAGCAACTCATCGACCTTTATTTCTTTAGGACCAATGCCGTCCATGGGCGAAAGCACACCGTGCAGAATATGATACTGCCCGTTGAACGTCCCGGTTTTCTCGATGGCCAACAAATCGCCCGGCTCTTCAATCACGCAGATCTGCTTACCATCACGCTTGGGATCCGCGCAGATCATGCATGGATCCGTCTCCGAAAAAGTAAAACAGTTGCTGCACAACCGGATTAAATCGTGCAACTCGGCAAGATCTCTGCTCAGGACCCGCGCCTCGGCGGCCGGTCGCCTGAGAATAAACAGGGCCAGACGGGTGGCGGTCTTTTTGCCAACGCCGGGTAGACGATTTAGATCCTGAATCAACCTATCCAAGGCTGGAGGGATAACGTGCATCTGACAATATTTACCTTTTGTAATTACAGGCTATCCGAATAAGCCGGGTACGCGCAACCCGCCGGTCAGCGCGCTCATTTCCGATTGCGTCATTTCACGAACTTTACGTACGGCGTCATTGACGGCCGCTAATATTAAATCCTGCAACATGACCGGATCGTCGGGATCAATGACCTCCTTGTCAATGGAAACGGCGAGCAATTCATATCCGCCATTTATAGTGACCGAGACCATGCCGCCACCAGCGGTAGCGGTAAGCGTTTTTTTCGCCAGATCCTCTTGCGCATGACTCATCTTCTGCTGAAATTCCTGCGCCTGTTTGATAATGTTGTTCATGTCCATCTGCATATCCTTAAATAATAGTAGAGAATAACCTTTACCCAGCGGCCAAGCGAACACCACCGCGAACGGTAAGCACTTATCGACTGCGCGGCCCGGTCCTGATACCAATCACCTGACCGTTAAAAATTTCGGTGGTCATCTGCACCAACGGATCGTTGGCCAAGGCCCGCCTTTCCTCTTGAATATTACCGTCCTGTTCTTCATTCCCGTCGCCGGCCGTTTTGCCTCGCGCCTTAATTGTTATCCGTAACTCCTGCTGAAAAAAATCCTGAAAAAATTCGGTTAGCAACTTCATGTTGTCCGAAGCCTGTAGCATCTTACAGTCAGAGGGATCATCAAACTTCAGGAGCAGTTGTCCGCCATCTTCGCTGACTCCGGCACATAACCGCAGGGTATGGGCCATCCATTTCTTGCGTTCCATCACATAACCGACAAACTCTTCCCAATGCCGGCGCACCTCCTTCCGAGGCAACCTGTTCTCCGGCGCCGTAGACGCGGATGCCGCAACAGCCTCCGACGCCACGGCGGTCGCATCATTCTTTCCGGCCCGCGAACCGGCATTCTTGTCAGCGCCGGAAACAAATTTCCGCCCGCCTATATCTTCGGAGGCGGGAACAGTTGTCCTGGCGGTTGTCCGAGGAGGCGACATTTTGCGAACCTTACCGACGGCCGGCGATTTTACCGGTCGCGATATCTCTTTATCGCCAAGGAGATCGCCTTGCAGCAGTCCATCCACCTTTTCAAGAAGCACCGAGACCGGCACTATATTGCCGGCCTGCACCACCTTGATAAAAGCCATTTCCAAAACAAGCCGCGGCTGAGAAGCATAGCGCATCTCCCCCACGCTCTTCAAAAGAAGATTGAAAGAACCATACAGGGTTTCCGCGCTATGACCTGCCGCCGTCTGCCGCAGAACCGCCATCTCCTGGTCAGCCACATCCAGAAGATTTTCCGGTTTCTTGCTTATTTTGCAGACCAGAAGAGATCTGAAATAGGAGAGCAGATCATTACCGAATCTTTTCAGATCAACACCAAGCGAATATATTTCGTCCAACAGTTCCAGGCAGCGGCCCAGATCGCCCGCCAAAAGCGCCCCGGCCAGCGAGGCCAGGACTTCGGTATCAACCAGTTCCAGGACTTGAGTCACATCGTCGTCAGTCACATCAATGCCGTCACTGCCGGGTTTTGACACGGCAAAGGAAAAAACCTGATCCAACATACTGAGCCCGTCCCGGACACTGCCGCCGGCCTCTCTAACTATCACATTAAGAGCCCAGTCAGAGATCGTGACTTTCTCTTTTTGGGCGATTTTCTTGAAAAAGGCCGCCAACTCCTGGGAAGATACCCGTTTCAACTCATAGCGTTGGCAACGGGAAAGGATGGTAATCGGCACCTTGTGAGGTTCGGTGGTGGCAAACATAAAAAACACATGCGCAGGAGGCTCCTCCAGGGTTTTCAACAGGGCGTTGAAGGCCTCGGTGGTGAGCATGTGAACTTCG
>CAYWUR010000270.1:0-2792 GCA_964460745.1 uncultured Desulfobulbia bacterium
AAACGGACGAGGTAAGCGCAGACTCCGAGATGGGGTGCAGCTGAACAGTTACAAAATTATAAAAGTTTAGATAACTTATGCCGAAATCGTTAATTATCGTTGAATCGCCCGCCAAGGCGCGAACTCTGAAAAGATACCTGGGCAAAAATTTTGAGGTCAAGGCCTCCGTCGGTCATATCCGCGACTTGCCGGTCAGCAAGCTGGGGGTGGATGTTGATCACGATTTTGCTCCCCAATATGTCACTATCAAGGGCAAGGCCAAGATAATCGCCGATTTGAAGAATTCCGCCAAAAGAGCGGATGAAATTTTTCTGGCCCCTGATCCGGACCGGGAGGGGGAGGCTATTGCCTGGCATATCGCGCACTGTTTAAAGTCGTTGGGCAAGCCGATGCACCGAGTGCTGTTTTATGAACTGACCAAAAAGGCGATTCTGGCGGCTGTTGAAAATGCCGTTGCAATTAATCAGGACCGTTTTGCGGCGCAGCAGGCCCGCCGCATTCTTGATCGTTTGATGGGTTATCAGATATCGCCGCTTCTCTGGGACAAGGTGCGCCGGGGCCTGAGTGCCGGTCGGGTACAGTCCGTGGCGCTTCGCATGATCTGTGAACGCGAGGAAGCTGTCAAGGCTTTCGAACCGGAGGAGTATTGGACTATAGACGTAAATCTGCAAAAGGATAAGCCGCCCTCTTTTATCGCCCGGCTTGATCGGCAGGCCGGCAAAAAAATAGCTGTCGGCAATCAGGAAGAGGCCGACAGGATTACCGGGGAGCTTACGCAGGCTGTTTACCGAGTCAGGAAGGTCGAGCGGAAAAAAAGACGGCGACGGCCGACCCCGCCTTTTATTACCAGCACGCTCCAGCAGGATGCCCATCGGAAATTGCGGTTTTCCGCTAAAAAAACCATGGCGGTGGCGCAGAGTCTTTACGAAGGAATTAATCTGGGCGCGGAAGGCCCCACCGGTCTTATAACCTATATGCGTACCGATTCCGTCCGCGTTAATGATGATGCGCTGGCGGCAGCGCGGGCTTTTATTCTGGAGGAGTATGGTAAGGAATATCTGCCGGCAAAAGCCGTGCTTTATAAAACATCAAAGGCGGCGCAAGACGCCCATGAGGCCATCCGTCCTACCGATATACGCCTGACGCCCGACCATCTTGCAAAGCATCTGTCCAGGGAGCAGATATCCCTGTATGCCTTGATCTGGAAAAGGTTCGCCGCCTCGCAGATGAGTCCGGCCATATATGATCAAACCACTGTTTTGATTGACGCTGACAAGTATGGTCTGAAGGCGACCGGCTCTATTATGCGTTTTCTAGGTTTTATGAAATTATATGTTGAATCGGTGGATGACGCCGAAGCAGGCGGCGGGAACAAGGCCGGGGCAAACGGCGCCGTGTCCGGCAAGGACGATGATGTAGAGCTGCCGGACCTCGTTGACGGCGATCGGTTGCAGCAATCGGCGGTTCTGCCCAAGCAGCATTTCACCCAGCCGCCGCCGCGTTATAATGAAGCCTCGCTGGTCAAGGCCCTGGAGGAAAACGGTGTCGGCCGCCCCAGCACCTATGCCGCTATTATTTCCACCATTATTGAAAAGGAATACGTCCTTCGCCAACAGGGAAAATTCAGCCCCACCGATCTGGGAGAATTGGTGAATACCTTATTGGTTGCCCATTTTTCAGAGGTGATCAATGTGGAATTCACTGCCGCGATGGAAGGAAAATTGGACAAGGTCGAGGCGGGCAGGGTTGACTGGCTTAAGATAATCAAGGACTTTTACGGGCCATTCAGCGTTACTCTCGAGCAGGCCCGAAAAGAAATGAAGTCCGTTAAAAAACAGGCCATCCCTACCGATGTCAAGTGCGAACTCTGCGGCGGCGTTATGGTGATCAAGTGGGGCCGCATGGGACAGTTTTTGGCATGTGAGAATTATCCTGAATGTAAACATACCCAGAATTTTAAGAACGGCGAAGACGGCAGCGTCATTCCCGTTGAACGTGAGAAACCGGAGGAGTCCGGCGAGACATGCGAGAAGTGCGGCAAGCCCATGGTCTATAAGTTTGGGCGGTACGGTAAATTTCTGGCTTGTTCCGGGTATCCGAAATGCCGGCATATCCGCGCGGAAACTACGGGCGTCAAATGTCCAACCGAGGGCTGTTCCGGTGAAATAGTCAGAAAAATATCGAAAAGGGGCAAGGTGTTTTATAGTTGCAACAAATACCCTGCCTGTAAATTCGCCCTCTGGGATAAGCCGGTGCAGACCGCCTGTCCGCAGTGCAAGGCGCCTTTTATGCTTGAAAAACAGACCAAGAAGATGGGGCCCCATTTGAAATGCGCTGATAAGGCGTGTGGCTGCACGGTACCTTTACCTGAAAAGACGGAATAGCGAGCATGTGTCCGGAATGAAAGAAATCAAGCGGCAACACCGCGGCAAAAACGCTCTGGAAATAGTCGGCATCTGCGGCAGGGCCGCGCGTGATGCAAAAGCGGAAGATCTGGTCATTATGGACGTCCGCAAGATTTCCTCCTTTACTGATTATTTTGTTATCATGAGCGGCCGTTCCACCCGGCATGTCCAGGGGCTGGCGGATGCGGTGGCCGGCGCCCTGGGTAAAAAGCGGCTTACCAGCGTCAATACCGAGGGACTGAAAGAAGGTGTATGGGTACTGCTCGATTACAATGACGTCGTGGTTCATATCTTCTATCGGGAGGCAAGAGAATTTTATGATCTGGAAGGCCTCTGGCATGACGCGCCCTTGGTGAAGATAGGAGTAAGGAGTGAGGAGTAAGGAGT
>CAYWUR010000271.1:0-2786 GCA_964460745.1 uncultured Desulfobulbia bacterium
CCAGATCCGGCAGAGACTCGCCGGTAAGTTTGCCAAACACTGCGTCAGCTGGTCGTCCGAGCAGGCCGTTCAGCCGGCTTTTTTCGGCTGCCGCCATATCTTCCAGGGAAAACAGATCATTGCGGAGCCTTGAGCTTAGTTGCTGACTTTTGACAACATCTATCAAGGCGCTTCTGCTTTGCAGATATGCGGTTTCACTGACCCGGCGCCCCTGTTCGACCAGGTCGAGATTGTCACGGGCGATCCGCCCGGCCTCTCTAAGATAAATCAACTCATGAAACGACTCGCGGATAGCGACAATAATGTCCCGGCTTGTTTTTTCTTTAATTAAACGGGCGATGGCGATATCGGCGTCAACAAATTCGCCGGTCTTGCTTAATTTGCCCGGAAAAGGGATTTCCTGCGAGAGGTTGATATTCCAGTCCTGGGGACCCAGACGGGTCTCGATCGGTTGCGGAAAAACGGCAATCATCAATTGCGGGTCCGGATAAGCGGTTGCCAGCCGTCGCCGCGCCATCTGGGATTTGAGCGCGGCGGCGGCGCTCCGAATGGCGGGATTGTTCCGGCGGGCGTAGTCGATAAGTTCATGAATCGTTAATTCACCGGCGAACAGGTCATGCTTCACGGCGGCGGCCGACTCTTGCGCATGGGCCGATGCCCATATCCCTGAGAGCAGAAAAACAGCCATGGTTGCGATAAACACGTTTTTCAACAACATGCGGGCCCCGGCAGAGTTCAACAACATAAGAAGACAGCTATTTTTAAAAAATAACTTGCCAAACCGTATTATTGACACATAATGTTATGTATGTAAGCTGTAGAACAGCAGCAACAATACAATTGTTATCAGGAAATTCATTTTTTGTCACGGAATCAAGTTCAAAAAAAGAGCGTTATTATGTCACTTTTACAACAAACTGATATCGGGGCGGCCTATCTCGATGAACAGGAAGAGGTTGTTCTTGAAAAGATAGCGGCCCGCAAAAAAGAACTGGGCGAAAAGCTGCTGATTCTCTGTCATCACTATCAGCAGGAGGCGGTTTACGGCTTTGCCGATATAACCGGTGATTCCCTTAAGCTGGCCAGAAGCGCGGCTCTTTCCGCCAAGCGGCCCTATCTTGTTTTCTGCGGGGTTCACTTCATGGCGGAATCCGCTGATATTCTTACAACGGACGACCAGATCGTCATGTTGCCCGACTTGCGAGCCGGCTGCCCCATGGCGGATATGGCCACCATTGATGAGGTGGAGTGGGCCTGGCGGGAACTTGCCGACGTCGTCGACTGCAAGGTTATACCTGTCACATATGTTAATTCTTCCGCCAGGATTAAGGCCTTTGTCGGCACGCGGGGCGGCTCCGTCTGTACCTCCTCCAATGCGGAACGGGTGTTGACCTGGGCTCTGAGCAAGGGCGAGAAGGTTTTCTTTTTCCCTGATGAGCATCTGGGCCGCAATTCGGCGGACGCCCTGGGCATTCCGGCCGACGAGGTTGTTCTCTGGCGACAGGGTGAACACCTGGGCGGCAATTCGGCTGCACAGCTTGCCGGGGCCAAGGTTATCCTCTGGAATGGATATTGTACCGTACATATGCAGTTTACCGCCGACCATATAAAAATGTGGCGGCAAAAAGAACAGAATATCCGCATCATAGTCCATCCCGAATGTCGCCGGGAAGTTGTTCGGCAGGCCGATCTTTACGGCTCCACCGAGGCCATAATCAAGGCGGTTGCCGAGTCGCCCGCCGGCACTAAATGGGCGATCGGCACCGAGATAAACCTGGTCAACCGGCTGCGTAAACAACATCCTGATAAGACCGTGCATTCATTATCGCCTTTTCAATGCCTCTGCTCTACCATGTATCGCATAAAACCCGCTTATCTGCTGTGGGTTCTGGATAATCTGGCGGCTGGTCAAATAGTTAATCAGATTACCGTCGACCGGCAAACCGCCGAGGCTGCCAAGGCGGCTCTCAATAAAATGCTTGAGATATGATGGACTCGTAACAAATATAGAGGAGTAACATGCGGAATATTTATTTTGACAACAATGCCACCACGCCGTTGGCGCCGGAGGCGGTTGAGGCAATGCTACCCTATCTTAAGGAGGGCTTCGGCAATCCGTCCAGCGGCCACCGGTTTGGGGAAATGGCGAAAAACGCCCTGACAGCGGCCCGGGCGCAGGTGGCCGGCCTGATGAATGTCGCGCCGGGCCGGGTGATTTTTACCAGCGGCGGCTCGGAGTCCAACAACCTGGCGATCTGGAGCGCGGTTTTGTCCGCGCCGGGTAAAAAACATATTATTTCTTCCCGGGTGGAACACCCCTCGGTATCACGACCTTTACAGTTTTTACGGGAGAGATACGGTTATGAAGTTGAACTGCTGGAGGTTGACGGACAGGGCGGCCTGGACCCGGAGGTTCTTGCCGCCGCCATTCGACCGGATACGCTGCTGGTGTCGTTGATGGGCGCTAACAACGAAACCGGCGTTATCTGGCCGATCGCGGATTTCGGGGCAATATGCAGAAAAAAATCGGTATTATTTCACTGTGACGCGGTGCAAATGATCGGTAAGGTCGATGTGGACATGGGAAGCCTGCCGATAGATTATTTGTCGATAGCCGCGCATAAGCTGCACGGCCCCAAGGGGGTCGGCGCCTTGGTCGCCGGGCGGGCGGCGCCTCTGACGCCGTTTGTTATGGGCGGCGGCCAGGAAGACGGCCGCCGGGCCGGCACTGAAAATGTGCCGGGAATTGTCGCTTTCGGCATAGCATGTGAGCTTGCCGGCCAGGC
>CAYWUR010000272.1:0-2774 GCA_964460745.1 uncultured Desulfobulbia bacterium
TAGAGCAACGGACTTCTAATCCGTAGGTCACAGGTTCGAATCCTGTCAGGCGTACCAGTATAATAATTATCCTAGGCTGCTTGCCTGTCCATGCAATCTTTCTCGCCGGACAGATTCCTTTCCTTCATTTCCAGATATTCGTCAAAGTTCATCATCTCGTCGATGATGCCGTCCGGCGTGATTTCGACAATCCTGTTTGCTATGGTGGAGACAAACTGATGATCATGGGAGGCAAAGAGTACTACCTCCGAAAAAGTCGTCAGGGCGTTATTCAAAGAGGTGATTGACTCAAGGTCGAGATGGTTGGTGGGTTCGTCGAGAATAAGGACGTTGGCGCCGGAGAGCATCATCCTGGAGAGCATGCAGCGCACCCGTTCGCCACCGGAGAGAACAGAGATCTTTTTCATCGCCTCCTCTCCGGAAAAAAGCATTTTGCCCAGGAATCCTCTGACAAAACTCTCATCCTCCCTGGGAGGTGCAAACCGGCGCAGCCAGCCGATAAGGTCAATCTCTTTATTATCAAAATAAGCATTGTTTTCTTTCGGAAAATCGGCGTTGTTGATGGTCACCCCCCAGCGGAAGCTGCCTTTGTCCGCTGCAATTTCCCCGGCCAGAATCTGAAACAGGGTGGTTTTTGCAAGGCTATTAGCCCCGACAAAGGCGATTTTGTCGCCCTTGTTGACAGTGAGGGTGAGATCTTCAAACATGGAAACTCCGTCGATTTCTTTGCAAAGACCGTTGATTTCCAGAATGACGTCACCACAGGGTCGTTCCGGTTTGAAAACGATGTAGGGATATTTTCGGGAGGAAATCGGCATATCCTCGACGGTGAGCTTTTCAAGCAGCTTTTTCCGGGAGGTGGCCTGTTTGGCTTTTGAGGCGTTGGAACTGAAACGCTGGATAAATTCCTTGAGCTCATCCGCCTTGGCCTTGGCCTTTTTGCTCTCGGTTTCCTTCTGGCGGAATCGGAGTTGGCTGGCCTGATACCAGAAGTCATAGTTGCCGACATATATTTGGATTTTGCCATAATCTATATCCGCCATATGAGTACATACCTGGTTTAGAAAATGGCGATCATGGGAAACGATAATAACCGTGTTATGGAAGCGGGAGAGAAAATGCTCCAACCAGGTGATAGTCTTAAGGTCCAGCTGATTGGTGGGCTCGTCCAGCAGCAGGATATCCGGGTTGCCGAACAGGGCCTGGGCCAGCAGCACCCGTACCTTATTGCCGCCGTCAAGCGCCTTCATTTTTTTTTGACGCATCTCTTCCGGGATGCCGAGGCCGTTTAACAGCACCGCAGCCTCTGCTTCCGCCTCGTAGCCATTCATTTCGCCGAACTTGGCCTCCAGTTCTCCGGAACGGATGCCGTCTGCCTCGCTAAAGTCAGCCTTGGAATATAGGGCTTCACGCTCGGCCATCACCTTGTAAAGTTTCTTGTGACCCATAATCACGGTATTAAAAACGGTGTGCTCGTCAAAGGCAAACTGGTCTTGGCTGAGTACCGCGAGGCGCTGTCTCGGCCCCTTGGTGATCTTGCCCCGGTCAGGCTCAAGCTGGCCGGCCAGGATCTTTAAAAAGGTGGATTTGCCGGCGCCGTTCGCTCCGATAAGGCCGTAGCAGTTACCGGGGGTGAACTTGATATTGACGTCCTGGAAGATGACCCTCTTGCCATAAGAGAGAGCAACATTGGATGCGGTTATCATGGTCGTGTCCTCATAAATAAAAAGCCACAAGGAGATTTCCCCGTGGCGTACAGTGTCTTGGGTTAGAAAAAAAAGAGCAGGGCAGGGCTTAAAGCTGTTGATCTTCCTGGGGGGGAGGGTTTTCTTTTCCCTCGGCGGAATTTTTCTGTTTCTGCAGCTTGCGTTGCCTTTTTTCCTCTTTCTTTTTTTTCTTTGCCAATTCTTTCTGGCGCTTTTCAAATGAATAGTTTGTTCTGGCCAAGATTTTGTCCTTATTAATGCTTTGTGTTAGGCGTAAAAGACACTGTAGTAAAAAAAGACCCCGCAGTGCGCGGGGTCTTTGCAATGGTCGGTATCAGTTATTACTGCTGGACAACATTCTGTGCAGACGGCCCTTTGGGACCGTCGACAATTTCGAAAGTCACCCGTGCGCCTTCCGCCAGGGATTTGAAACCCTCGGCCTGGATGGCGGTGTGATGAACAAAGACATCGCTGCCGTTGTCTTGCTCGATAAAGCCGAAACCTTTTGCATCGTTAAACCATTTTACAGTTCCTTCTAACATCTTGACTACTCCTGTTGTGTCCATGTTCCCTCGCGGGAACCATTTAATTATAACGCCGGTCCGAAATGGCCCGGCGGGCAGCCTGCCTGCGCATACAAAAAACCGCACACCCCGATCGGGGAATTGTGCGGATGATTTACTTCGTATTTTTTCAGCTACAAACAATACTGCACAAACGATGGATGACATAATACCCCATCTAATTATAAATGCAAGACATTAAAACTCTGCCGGGAATTTTGTGAGAAATGCGGGCTGGAAGTCTGTTGGACTTTTTTAGAGGAATTATTTGAGTAACTGTTCAGCAAAGGCAACAAATTACCATAAACTTTTAGCCGTCACTTTCAGGTAAGCGAGTTCACGAGACTCCGGATGTGCCCCAGGTTCGTTCGTTTCGATCTCCGATGCGTACTCCCTGTACGTGAGGAGGGCGAAACGGACGAGGTAAGCGCAGACTCCGAGATGGGGTGCAGCTGAATAGTTACTTAATGGCTTAATCGGCCTGTTCAGGTCGAAAGGGGGCGAA
>CAYWUR010000273.1:0-2761 GCA_964460745.1 uncultured Desulfobulbia bacterium
TTCGTTATTGTGTCAAGGCAATCATCCGTAACTGATCAGGGGGGTACAAGCACTTTGGCAAGGAACTTGAGAGACAGGAGAGAGCAATCGCGATGAAAACCAAGACGGAATCTTTGGGAATATGTCTGGGCGCCTCGACTATCAGTCTTGTTCGACTGCGGAAAGAACCGGTGGGCTTGAAAATAGTCGATGCCTGCAGCAGAGCTCATAATGGCAACCCCCGGGCAAGTCTGCGGGAAATGCTGAGCAAGGTGGCCGATCTCGCCGGACTGCCTGTTGCCGCTACCGGACGGAAGTTTCGAAATTATCTGGCCCTTTCCATTATTTCGGAGCCCGAGGCCGTTGAACTGGCTGCCGGCCATGTTCTGGCCGCCGGCCATCCCTGTCGGGTGATTATCAGTGCCGGCGGGGAAACCTTCATCGCCTATCATCTGGACGAGGACGGCAGAATCCAGAATATCCATACCGGCAATAAGTGCGCTTCCGGCACGGGCGAATTTTTTCTCCAGCAGCTGGGGCGCATGGGCATCACCCTTGCCGAGGTCGGTCGCATGAAAATGCCGGAGACCTATCATAAACTTTCAGGCCGTTGCTCGGTGTTCTGCAAGAGTGATTGTACCCATGCCCTTAACAAAGGGGTGCCGAAACCGGAAGTTATTGCCGGCCTGACCAGAATGATGGCCGGTAAGGTCCTGGAATTGCTTAAAAAAATGCCCAAAACGCCCGTGCTGCTGATCGGCGGTTGCAGTGGCAATCAGGCCATGATCCATTATCTGCGGAAGGGGGACGTTGATCTCCTTGTGCCGTCCGAGGCGCCGTATTTTGAGGCCCTGGGGGCGGCGCTCTGGGCCTTGTCGCATGAATGCCGACCTTGCCGTAGTCTGGCTGATATTTTTGTCGAACAGCCTTCAAATTTAACCTTTCTTAAAGCGCTTGCCGATTATAAAGGCAGGGTTCACTTCAGGCATCAGCCGCGGGGTAAGGTCCGATCGGGCGACCGGACAATTATCGGCCTTGATGTGGGTTCCACCACCACTAAAGGCGTAATTATGCGCCGGAGTGATAAAGCGATTTTAGCGGCTGATTATCTGCGTACCAACGGCGATCCGGTGGGGGCTTCGCGCCGGGTGTATCAGAGCCTGGCCGAGCAGATCGGCACTTCCGAGAAGCCGCTGGCGATTGAGGGCCTCGGCGTCACCGGTTCCGGCCGCCAGATCGCCGGTCTGCATGCCATGACTGATGGCGTTATCAACGAGATTATTGCCCACGCCACCGCGGCGGTCTATTTTGATCCGGAGGTCGACACGATTTTTGAAATCGGCGGCCAGGATGCCAAATATACCTACATCACCAATGGCGTGCCCAGTGATTATGCGATGAACGAAGCCTGTAGCGCCGGCACGGGTTCTTTCCTGGAAGAAGCGGCTCGGGAAAGCCTGGGGCTTGCGGTTGACAAGATCGGTCAGACAGCGTATCAGGGCGCCAGACCACCCAATTTCAGCGATCAATGCGCCGCCTTTATCGGCTCGGATATCAAAGGGGCCTCCCAGGAGGGCATACCGCTCGCCGATATCGTGGCCGGCCTGGTTTATTCCATCTGTATGAATTATACCAATCGGGTCAAGGGCAACAGGCCGGTGGGCAAGAAGGTTTTTATACAGGGCGGCGTCTGTTATAATGAAGCCCTTCCCGCCGCTATGTCGGCGCTTACCGGCAAGGATATCGTTGTGCCGCCTGATCCCGGTCTCATGGGCGCCTTTGGTGTTGCTCTGGAAGTTGAGCGCCGCATGGAACAGGGCTTGCTGCAGTCGGCATCTTTTAACCTCCATGAGCTTGAGAAACGGGAGGTCAAGTACGGCAAGCCCTTCAAGTGCGGGGGCGGTAAAGAAAAATGTGATCGGGGATGCATGATCTCCCGTATTGAGATCAGCGGCAGGGTCTATCCCTTTGGCGGTATATGTAACCGCTACGATAATCTTATCCATAAACGGCGGGTCGATACAACCGGCCTCGATCTGGTTGTGCAGCGAGAAAGACTCGTTTTTCGCGATCTTGTACCGGCTGCCGCTGCCGACTCGCGGCCGACGGTGGGTATGAATCGTTCATTTCTGGTCAATACCTTTTTCCCTTTCTATAATCGTTTTTTTGCGGAACTGGGTTTTCGGCTCCTGCTGCCGGATAATGTCGAACCGACCGGTATCGAGCAGCAGGGCGCCGCTTTCTGCTATCCCGTCGCCCTGGCCCACGGTTATGCCGCCAATTTGCTGACTCAAAAGCCTGATTTTATATTTTTACCACACCTGCGCGGTATCCCCGCCGCCGGCAGTGAGGAGAAAGGCGAAGTGTCCTGCGCCTGTCCCTTTGCACAGGGGGAGCCTTTCTATTTAAAGGCCACGTTTCAAGGGTTTAATAAAAAGCGGACCATTACGCCCCTGTTGGATTTTTCTCAAGACATGCAGGCTAATCTGCCGGTTTTTACCGAGGTCGCCGGCCGGTTGGGAGTGGGCGCCGGTCGGGCCAAGGCGGCTTTGGTCGCCGCCATGGCCGCGCAAGAGAGTTTCCGGCGGGATAGTCGCCGGTTGGGCGGAGAAGCGCTGGCCGCCTTGCGGGACGATCCCGACCGTACGGCGGTTGTCCTTTTCGGGCGGCCCTATAACAGCTTCGCCTCTGTAGCCAATAAGGGAATTCCAGCCAAATTCGCCTCCCGTAATGTTCTTGTCATTCCCTTTGATATGATACCGGATGAAAAGGAGGAGTTTGC
>CAYWUR010000274.1:0-2753 GCA_964460745.1 uncultured Desulfobulbia bacterium
ATCTCCGCACCCTGCGACCACTTACGGGGTGTGAGGCCGCGCTGCCGTCTTGATGAGCGTGTTGATCGCCCTGATCGCAGCCATCTCCGCACCCTGCGACCACTTACGGGGTGTGAGGCCGCGCTGCCGTCTTGATGGGCGTATTGATCGCCCTGATCGCAGCCATCCCCGCACCTTGCGGCCACTTACCCGAATATTATATAAACATATGGATATACATGAATACACACAATGAAAAAATTCTGATTCTTGATTTCGGCTCCCAGACCACTCAACTTATCGCGCGGCGGATCCGTGAACAAAAGGTATATTGCGAGATTCACCCATTTAATCTGAGTGTCGACAAAATCGCCGCCATGGCGCCGAAGGGCATTATCCTTTCCGGCGGCCCCAGCAGTGTTTACGATGAAGATGCGCCCATAAGCGATCCGGCTGTTTTCGATCTGGGACTCCCGGTTCTAGGCATATGCTACGGAGCGCAGCTGATGACCTTGCAGCTGGACGGCCGGGTCGAAAGAGCCGAGAAACGAGAATTCGGTAAGGCGGACCTGGAAATTCTTTTTACCGCCGGCTTATTCGCCGGCATGGAGACCGGCGGCAATAAATACCAGGTCTGGATGAGCCATGGCGACCGCATCGAAAAATTACCCCCGGATTTCACGGCCTCCGCCAGCAGTGACCACTCGCCCTGCGCTGCTGTTCGTCATAAACAAAAACCCCTGGTCGGCGTCCAATTTCACCCGGAGGTATCGCATACCTTAATCGGCACCGATGTGTTACGGAATTTTATTTTCGGTCTCTGCAAGTGCGAACCGCAATGGACGATGCAATCTTTTGTGGAAAGGACCGTGGCGGCCATCAAGGAAAAGGTGGGCGAAGACAGCGTTATCTGTGCGTTAAGCGGGGGGGTGGACTCGTCGGTGGTGGCGGCTTTGGTGCATAAGGCCGTGGGCGAAAAGCTGACCTGTATCTTTGTGGATAATGGTCTTTTGCGCACCATGGAGGCGGAAAGCGTTCTCCGTTTTTTCCGCGAAAAAACCGCATTAAAGGTTATTTCCGTGGATGCCGTTGATTTTTTCCTGCACGAACTTGAAGGTATCGTCGATCCTGAAGAAAAACGCAAACGGATTGGTCACGGCTTTATAAAAATATTTGAAGAGGAAGCCAAAAAGGTCGGCAATGCCGGATTTCTCGCCCAAGGCACCCTGTACCCGGACGTTATCGAAAGTGTCTCCTTTAAAGGTCCGTCGGCCGTGATAAAATCTCACCATAACGTCGGTGGCCTGCCGGAAGTAATGAATCTGACACTGCTGGAGCCGTTACGCGAGCTTTTCAAGGATGAAGTCAGGGAAGCGGGCCTGGAACTCGGCCTGCCGGAAGAATCGATCTATCGTCAGCCTTTCCCCGGCCCGGGGCTGGCTATCCGTATTTTAGGCGAGGTAACCGCCGACCGGCTCAATATAATCAGACAGGCGGATGTAATTGTCCTTGAAGAAATGAAAAAAAGCGGCCTGTACCGCGAGGTATGGCAGTCTTTTGCCGTATTGCTGCCGATTCAGACAGTAGGTGTTATGGGCGATGAACGGACTTATGAAAACGTGGTGGCATTGCGATGCGTCACCAGTAAAGACGCCATGACGGCCGACTGGTCCAAACTCCCTTACGACCTGCTTGGCCGGATGTCGAGCAGAATCATCAACGAGGTTCGCGGTATAAACCGGGTGGTATACGATATATCGACGAAACCGCCAAGCACCATCGAATGGGAGTAAAATGGTAAAACGCTCACAGGCACCGCATCTGGCCACGATCGGCGCAACACGGCATACCTGATGTATAGCCGATTGCGCCGCTTGCGGCCAGCTACGGCACCTGTGAGCGTTTTACCCCGCCTTTTATAACGGGCTGCGGGACACTGGAACCTTGTACATTCTTTATGGACGGCCATCTACGGCGCCTGTGAGCGTTTTACCCCGCCTAAAACCCCAGCTCCTTGAGTACCCGCGGATCACTTGTCCAGTTTTTGCGGACTTTAACCCAGAGTTTCAACAAGACCTGCCGGGCCAGAAGCCTCTCTATATCAGTACGAGCCAGTTTGCCTATCTGTCGCAATTTGCTGCCGCCCCTGCCGATAATAATCCCCTTCTGGGAAGATTTTTCCACGAAGATGACAGCATGGATAACAACAAGTTGCCGCCGCTCATTCTCCTTAAAACTTTCGATACCGACCGCGGCGGAATAAGGGACCTCCTGGCCGGTCTGCAGAAAAATTTTTTCCCTGATGATTTCCGCGACTATAAAACGTTCGGTGGCGTCGGTGGGAATATCTTCGGGATAAAGGCGGGGGCCGCGGGGCAGCAACTGCAACAGTTCTTTCAGAAGATCGTCCGTACCGTTGCCGTGCAGAGCGGCAATAGGAATTATGGCTTTAAAGGGAAAAAGTTCTTTATATTTATCGATTATCGGCAATAATACGGCCTTGTCGATTAAATCGATCTTATTCAATAGTAAAACAACCGGTCGGTCGGTCCCGGCAAGATAGCGGGCGGCGTATTTGTTTTTGTACGGCAAAGGCAACGAGGCGTCGACGAGAAAGAGAATCGCATCGACTTCGACGAGACTCGCCCGGGCGATGTTAACCATCTCCCGATTAAGGGGCGAATGGGCTATATGCAACGCGGGCGTGTCAAGTAGGATGATCTGATATTCAGGCCCACTCATAATACCGCATATACTGGTACTGGAGATCGGAA
>CAYWUR010000275.1:0-2737 GCA_964460745.1 uncultured Desulfobulbia bacterium
TCATCGTCTGAAACAGATCGATAATCTCACTTTCCGTTTCTTCGTCCAGGTCACCGGTCGGTTCATCCGCGAAAACCACCTCCGGGTCGTTAATAAAGGCCCGGGCAATAGCCACCCGGCGCTGCTGGCCGCCGGAAAGCTGTGATGGATAGAAATCCTTCTTGTCCTTCAACCCGACCCGGGCAAGAAATTCCAGGGCTTTTTCCCCCATGTCATCAACATGTTTACCAAATGCCGTGGGCAGAATAATATTTTCAAGCGCCGTCAATGTCGGCAGCAGACTGGAGAACTGATAAATAAAGCTGAAGTTACGATTCCGGAATTCGGAAAGCCTGTCATCATCCATTGCCCACAGGTTAATGTCACCGACTAACACCTGACCGGCATCAGGTTTGGACAACCCGCCGATCAGACTCAAAAGCGTTGTTTTGCCGCTGCCTGAATGACCGACTATACTGGCTATCTCGCCTTTCTGAATAGTAAGGCTCACGCCATCCACGGCCCGCAGTTTCTGGCCGCTTATATTATAATTTTTTGTTAGATTTTTGACCTTGATCATGTCCTTCCCTCATGCAAGTCCGGCAGTCCGTCGAAAATTTAACCTTTACCGGTGACCGGCGCCGGAAGACGGTTATTCAGAGCGCGTTCTGCAAGCGCTTCAGTAATTCCCCGGCAAGATGGCCGTCAATATCCTGTAGGGCCTCATACTGCCGCCGAGCCGCCTGCTTATCGCCACGCTTCAGATAGACCAGGCCGAGATTAAAACGAGCGGAAGCGTAACGGGGACGAAGTTCTATCGCCCTTTGCAGAGCGCCGATCTCTTCATCAATCCGGCCCAGTTTACCGTAGACGATCCCAAGGTTATTGTAGACCAATGGATTGCGCGGCAGAGATTCAACCGCCTTGATATATGCCTGCACAGCCTCTTCCGGACGATCGAGCTGACTGTAAGCCATCCCCATCTTCAAATATGAATATCCCCTGCCCGGCCGTAACCGCACCACCTGCTTATAAGCATCTATGGCTTTTTCATACAGACGGTTCCGGAAATATAAATCGGCCAGATGGTAGAAGGCGCCGGCATTTTCAGGGTTTTCTTTCACCTGCTGCTTAACCTTTGCATAAATACTCTGTGTGCTGTAAAGTTGCTCGGACACCGGCCCGGCCGGTTCTTTTTCTTCTTTTTTTCGGCAGGACACGGCAAAAAGAAGGACCAACGTCATTACAAGCCCCAGGCAAAGCGGCCCGACAAAAATTTTGTTGCGGATCATTTTATTATTGCACTCCATTATTCACCCTTCCTAATTGCCTCGTAAGGCTCCATCCGGCTGGCAACGGCCGCCGGGATCAAGGCGGAAAGCAGACCGGTAAGTACGGCAAAGACAAGCGCTCCGATAATAAGTTCCAGCAACACATCAGGCGATGGCAAGATATAAGGCAGATTCAGACTTTGAATAATCCGGTCCTTAAAGACGAATAACAACGACGAGCCTATGACAAGCCCTATGGCGCCGCCCGCGATTGAAATCATCACCGATTCCAGGATAATCATGCCGAAAACATGCCGGACCTTGGCGCCCATGGCCCGCAGCAGACCTATTTCGCGTTGTCTTTCATTAACAATCATGTAAAAGGCGAAACAGATCATCAGCAGCGCCAGTATCCAGAGAATCACGCTGATAACAACAATGCCGCGCAACAGTCCGGACATTTGTTTCCGCACCGTATTAATGACCGCGTCCGAGGAAATCGCCCGCACACCATCAATGTCATGTTCGATCCAGACCCCGACCCTGTCCGGGGGGATACCCTCCTCGACCCGAACCAATACGGCTGAAATCTGGTTTTCCTCAAGATCGATCGGCTGCAGGGCTCTCTCTTTTGAAGCCTTTGCCATCGAGAAGGCAGCCTCCATGGTCATGAAGATTGACCGATCAAAGTATTTCATGCCGGTGGGCTCCATTGTCGCCATAACCGTAAAGGGTGTCCCGAAAAAAGGAATGATGGTGCCGGCGACCACGGGAATATCACGACCGGCGATAATCTGTTTGTTCTGCAACGGTTTGTTTAAGTTTTTTTCCAGCCAGGGGGTAATGGTAAAGTCAGTGGCAGGATCAAAGGCGATCAAAAAGGATTCAACGCTGAAACAACAGGTGAAGGATGCCGGTTTAATAAAAAGCTGGTATGACGCCTGCCTGACTCCCCTGATTTTTTTTACCTTGTCGAAAATTGCCTTGTCCATGTAAAAGCTGGAAGGTTCCCCGGCCAGCAGCGCCGTCTTGGCCTGTTCTTCATTCGTGGCCGGCACTACCAGGATATCAGCCCCCAGCCTGTAGGTTCCGATTTTCAGGGCATTCTGCATGCCGATCATAAAGACGGTCGCCCCCAGCAGGGTACCGGTCACCATGGCGACGATGAGAATCAATACCACGGTACGGATGAATTTGCGCCGCAGGTTCTTTGACGCAATATTAAATAAACTGATTTTTTTCATAGCGATAGTATGGTCAAACAATGAATTATTGGAAAAGAGGCATACCGGGCATATACGGGACATTACAAGTGCATGGACACACATTCTAGCCTTTGTTTGTCCCCGAGTCAACCGTGATTGCCGGATAACAATTCCAATCTCATGATGTATTCGTAAAAAGTCCGTCCTGGACTTTTTACGAATACATCATAACAGCAAAATTGACGAAACCGCCCGATACACATTACCCCGACGCTCTCAAAA
>CAYWUR010000276.1:0-2735 GCA_964460745.1 uncultured Desulfobulbia bacterium
ATAGTTAACGTCTTCTTGCCGTGGATAGTAGGCACCTCCAGCTTGAAGCCCAAGGCCGCCTTAACCATCGGCAGAGGCAGGTGGCAATAAATATTGTCACCTTCACGCTCAAAAAACTCATGCGTCTCAACATGAATAACGACATACAGGTCACCAGGAGGGCCACCGCGCCGGCCGCCCTCCCCTTCGCCCCGCAATCGCATCCGGGCGCCGGTATCTACGCCGGCCGGGATTTTCAGCGATACTTTTTTTTTGCTGCCGACCAAACCGGCGCCATCACAGTCACCGCAGGGATCGGCGATAACTTCTCCTTTACCGCGGCAATGCGGGCATGTGCTGCTAACCTGAAAAAAGCCCTGCGCCCGAACGATCTGTCCTCTTCCATGACAAGCGCTGCAGGTCTTCGCTTTATAGCCGGGCCTGAGTCCGGTACCCTCACAGGTCCAGCAGGTATCCCGTTTCTCAATCTCAATCTCTCGATTTACGCCATGCACCGCCTCCATAAAAGAGATCGTCAGGTCATATCGGAGATCCGCGCCCCGCACGGGACCATGTCGCTGCCTCGCGCCGCCCGCCCGACCGCCAAAGCCGAAAATATCACCGAAGATATCACCAAAGTGTGAAAAAATATCTTCAAAATTACCAGGGCCGCTGTATCCGGTATTCGTCAGGCCATCATGACCGTAGGTGTCATAAATGTTCCGTTTTTCCGCGTCACCAAGAACCTCATAGGCCTCGGTCGCCTGCTTGAATTTTTCTTCGGCCTCTTTATCGCCCGGGTTACGGTCCGGGTGATATTTCATGGCCAGCTTACGATAAGCCTTCTTCAATTCACCATTCGAAACTGAACGCGGTACGCCCAGTACTTCGTAATAATCAGTGGCCATCATATCGGTCAAACACTTTTTTCTGAAATCTGCACGGTATCGGCTTCCGCCGCGTCTTCGGTGGGAAGCCCGGGCCGCCCTTTGATATTTTCGAACGTCACCTTACCGGCCGCGATCTCCCGAAGAGTCATGACAATTTCCTTGTTCTTCCTGCCCGTTACCAACACCGGCACACCGTCCCTATGCTGTTTAACGCGGGTTACCGCCAGATGAACAAGCGCGAACCTATTATCATCCCCCACCCTGTCAAGGCAGTCTTCAACTGTTATACGCGCCATGATTTAATAATCAACCTCCTGAAAAATTAATCGCAAAAAAAGTCACCCCGACGTAACTGATCTCGGGGAATAAGCGCCACGGTGGCACTGCTGTCTCCAATGTCTCTGCGTCACAAAACAGATTTAAACACATCAATATAATCAATCATTATGGTTTGGCAATATTTTTGTCACCAAGGGTTTCGCACATCAACTTTCATAGGGATTTCTCAGCAGCATGGTCTGACCCCGCTCAGGCCCGACCGAAATAATGGCAGCCGGCGTCTCGGTAATATCCTCAATGCGCCTGACATAATCCCTGGCCTGGACCGGCAGGTCCTCGATATGACGAACATGACCAATCTCTTCCTCCCAACCCGCTATTTCCGTATAAACAGGTCGCAGCCTCTGTGTCCTCTTTATATTGCCGGGCATGGAGGTAAGCCGTTCGCCCCCTTCTTCATAGGCTTCGGCAATTTTCAGCGCCGGAAGACCACTTAAAACATCCAGCTTGGTGATGGCCAATCCGGTCAGACCGTTAAGCCGGACCGCATCGTTGGCGACAACGCCGTCAAGCCATCCGCAGCGACGGCGGCGACCGGTCGTGGCGCCGAACTCTCCCCCTTTCCGCTGTAATTTATCACCGATATCATCAAACAGTTCGGAAGGAAAAGGTCCCGCACCGACCCTGGTGGTATAAGCCTTCAAGATACCGATAACCGCGTCAATATGGACGGGTCCGAAGCCACTGCCGATGCAGGCATTACCCGCTGTGGTATTTGAAGAAGTAACAAAGGGATAAGTGCCGTGGTCAATATCGAGCTGCGTCCCCTGGGCGCCCTCGAACAGGATGTGCTTCTCAGCCTTCCTTGCCTTATCCAACTCAATGGATACATTGCCGAGATATGGGGCGAGAAGCTCTGCATATTCCTGAAACCGGGGGTAGATATCATCAAACGAAAACGGTTCACCCCCCAGGCGTTCCTTGAGTATGAAATTTTTTTCCTCCAGGTTATCCTTAAGCTTTTCCCGAAACAGGTCATCATCCAGCAAGTCCCCGATCTTAATTCCCTTTCTGGTTATTTTATCGCCGTAACAAGGTCCGATGCCGCGGCCGGTGGTGCCTATTTTTCTATCCGTCTTCTGAGACGCCTCTAAATTTAAATCAAGGCTTTTATGATAGGGCATGATTAAGTGAGAATTTTCACTAATGGTTAAACGTGCCGGCGTAACCGGCAGTCCCTTGGCCTCCAGCTCCTTAATTTCCCCGAGCAACACCGCCGGGTCAATAACCACGCCGTTGCCGATCATGCACCTCTTGTTCTCATACAAAATGCCGGACGGAATAATATGAAAGATGAATTGTTTTCCCTCGACCACAAGGGTATGACCGGCATTATTGCCGCCCTGGAACCTTACTATGAAATCAGCATATCTGGTAAGCAAATCAACGATCTTACCCTTTCCTTCATCCCCCCATTGCGTTCCAACTACCGCCACATTGGCCATTGCTCTTCTCCTGAATCAAAAATAAATTACGGTTACAATTTTAGGGGAATTTGTTGCCCCTACCGAATAGTTACAATAATTT
>CAYWUR010000277.1:0-2721 GCA_964460745.1 uncultured Desulfobulbia bacterium
GGGGTTATGCCTTGACCGGTGAGGAGTGAGGAGTGAGGAGTGAGGAGTAAAAAAACAGAACGGCGAAAGCTTTTTCTCCTCACTTTTCACTCCTTACTCCTTGCCAAAGGGGAATGCCAGCTATAGTCAAGAGTAATTTGTCTATTTATATTAATATGATACTTCAAGTCAGAAAGTTGAGATCTTACGGGCGTGAAAATTATTCCGTTCCCGATTGATTTGCAAATTTGTTGCATAAATCATCCGCCAGTTGGCTCATCGCCCGGCGGGCGTCTCCCTGCTTACTCTTGGCGGTTGTCCAGTATTCCGCTTGGGACGCCCAGATAATCTCGCCGGCCTCCAGATCCATCAACCTGAGATCAATATTGATATCATCAAACCGCCGGTCGGTGTTTTCGGCTGCTGTAATTGATCCGATTAAAAAAAATGAAAGGCCGGCTTTCTTGTTGAGCAGTTGAGGCAGCAGTTCTATATGCGGATTTTCCCGCGCATCATAACCGCTGTCGGTCAAAATTTTTTTTATTTTATTGTTTTCCGCAACATTTATGCCGCAAGTGTGAAGATCGGCCTCCAGGAGATCGGCATAATAATTGCCGCGTGGGCCGCCGGTGAAAGGCAGTATTCCCACCTGTTTTATCGGTATGGGAGATGAAAGAAACCGGTTTTCATCATGGCCGGTCCGTGTGCAGGAGCCGGTCAGAAACAGAAAAACGGCCAGGCTGCACACAGCGGCATATTTTTTAAGATGCACGGCAGGTATCCTCGACTGTTTTTACGAGTCCATCAATTATTATGTCCGCATAAAAGAGCATTTTTGTATTTTGCCTGTTTTCGGCAAAGAAATCAAGTCCCGGCCGGATGTTCTGGCCGGGACTTGACAGAGAGAGGAAGAAGGGAAGGGGAGAAAAACACAAAAAAGGAGGATGAAGTATTCGTGGTGCCGGCTTTTTTAACTTTCAACAGGTTACGGGGCAATAACCTGTTGATTCATCCGCCGGTCACCAATATGAAGTTGAATTTTTTCGTGGCATTTTTGATTGTGATTGCGCACGATCGTTCAACTTTGATTTTTATAGTTTGCACGATGTGTGCCAGAACATAGAGGAAAAGTATAACTTCTTGAAATTACGCATGAAAAGCATGTAGTTGGTGTTTGCCAAGCAGCGAAACGATAAGGGGATAGCGGGTATTTTTTATCCAGACCCGGAATAGTGGATATTTATTATCCAGGTGGAAAGGATCGTTTATTCAGAATATTTTCAGGGGAATGTCAGAAATAACCGGCGGTTTCCGGGATAAAGTGGACAAGCCCTTCCAGGACGCCGGCGGCGTAGTTGCCGTTCATGCCGCGGAAATCACCATGGGCGAAATAGAGGTTTTGCCGTCGGCTTGTTGCCGTCAGCCGTCGCCGGGCTTCCTGTCGAACATTGGTGTCGGCATTGCGGACCAGGACGGCCTGCAGGCCGCTGGTCAATACCTGCATATCATTGCCGCTGTCGCCGGCAAATACTGTGCGTGACTCTGCAAAGCCGTGCTGTTGCATCAGAAAACGGATAGCGTGCAGTTTGCCGGCGCTGGCCGGCAGCACGTCCAGCAGGCCGATATCTTTTAATTCATCAATGCTCCAGATCAGGTTCGCCTGTATGCCCTCGGCCTGCAAGAGGCGGTGCATGGTTTCAGAGAGGCCGGCCATCTCCGTATGCGGCGGGACATAATAGCTGAGTTTGAAAGTCCTCTGTTTCGACGGTTCCTGTAAACGCAGGATGTCGATGTCCGCGAACAGGGCCGCCAGCCGGTCGCCGGTAATACCCCGCCAGTCGGAAGCGATTTTTTGGCGCCAGGCATCCTTGAGGCGCCAGGCGCCTTTGTCTATTTCATAGATAGTGGCGCCGACGTCACTGATGGCATAATCAGGTGTCGGAATATCGTATTTTTCAATAGCCTCGAGCAACAAGGCCTTGTGGCGGCCGCTTACATAAGCAATTTTCATCTCCGGCCTGGCGCACAGAGTCCTGAACAGGGCCCGCGTTCCCGGTGATTCTTTCCGGCGGCCGTTCGGCAGAATGGTCCGATCCAGATCGGAGCAAAGAAGAATATTGTCGTTTGTCGGCCCGGCGGCCTGCTGAACAGTAATGATCATGACAGTGTTATAAAACGGATGAAAACATATGCTGATTGATTTATGTCAAAGCCGTCATTTTTTGTTTATGGTAACATAATAAGAAACCATTAATTTTTCCAGGAACCATCATGGATAGAATTAAGCAGTTGCTGAAAATATTTGGACAACGCGAAGGTTTAGGTTCATTGCGCCGGCTGGTGCAGACCGGTTTCGCCATCTTCTGCCTGTATGCCGGCTGGCGGTTTTATTATTTTTATCTCTGGGCCACCGGGCAATCCGCCTTGCCGGTGTCGCGTCCGCCGGCAGTAGAAGGCTTTTTGCCGATCAGCGCCCTGGTGAGTTTGAAGCGCCTGGTTTTAACAGGGAATTATGATTCGATTCATCCGGCCGGGCTTACTATTTTTATAGCAGCCTTGACCATCGGTCTCTTGCTGCGCAAGGGGTTCTGCGGCTGGATCTGTCCCATCGGCTTTGTCTCCAATCTTATCGAGTCGGCGGGCCGCCGTCTCAGGCGGCGGCGTGAGCTGCCGATCTGGCTGAATTATCCTTTTCTTTCGTTCAAATATCTTCTTTTGGTCTTCTTCTCTTTTCCTATTGTT
>CAYWUR010000278.1:0-2721 GCA_964460745.1 uncultured Desulfobulbia bacterium
TACCATCATACTTACGGACTGGCGGTAACCACCTCGAATTGTTCCAACAACTATGGGCCGTATCAGTTTCCGGAAAAACTCGTTCCCCTGGTAATTTTAAATATTTTGGCGGGTCGGTCCCTGCCGGTATACGGCGACGGTCTCAACATCCGCGACTGGCTCCATGTGGAAGATCATTGCCGCGGCATCGAGCTTGTCCTCCGTGCCGGCCGGCTCGGTGAAACGTATAATATCGGCGGGAATAATGAGTGGACCAATATCGATATCGTAAAACTTATCTGCCGGTTGGTTGATGAAAGGTTGCGGCGGGACGACCGGTTAAGACAGCGGTTTGCCGAGGCCCCGGTCGCCGCCGGCGGCGCGGCGCATGATTTGATAACCTTTATCAAGGATCGGCCGGGGCATGACCGCCGCTACGCCATAGATGCCGCAAAAATTTCAACCGTCTTAGGATATAAGCCGCGGGAGTCGTTTGAAAGCGGCATTGTCAAAACCATTGACTGGTACCTGACCCATGAAACGTGGTGGCGAAACGTGATGGACGGCAGCTACCGGCAATGGCTGGAGAAACAGTATGCCGACCGGCGAGATGAACAGCCGTATGGCTGAAATAGCGAGTGATGATTATGGAAGTCGAAAAAACAACTCTGCCCGGCGTCTTGCTGCTCAAGCCGAAAGTGTTCGGAGATGAGCGCGGTTTTTTCCTGGAAACCTTTCAAGCCCGGCGCTATGCCGAAACAGGTCTGAATCGCCCTTTTGTGCAGGATAACTGCTCTCGATCATGCCGGGGCATACTGCGCGGTCTTCATTTCCAATTGCGCCATCCGCAGGGCAAACTTGTCTATGTTACCAAGGGGGAGGTTTTTGACGTGGCGGTCGATATCCGCCGAGGTTCGCCGACTTTCAGGAAGTGGTACGGCGTCCGGCTCAACGACGGGAATCACTTTCAACTGTATATTCCGCCCGGCTTCGCCCACGGTTTCTGCGTGTTGTCCGAGTCGGCCGATTTTTTTTATAAATGTACTGATTATTATCATCCCGCCGATGAAGGCGCGGTGCGGTGGAATGACCCGGATTTAGGAATTGCCTGGCCGCTGGCGGCGCCGCTCCTCTCCGAAAAAGATGCCGCCGCTCCCTTTCTGAAGGACCTGGACGAAACGGGCCTGCCGCAATATTTCGTTTGACGGGGTATGACGATTTGGAGGAACGATGAAAGGTATAATCTTGGCCGGCGGCTCGGGGACGCGCCTGTATCCCTTGACCATATCGGTCAGCAAGCAGCTCATGCCGGTGTACGACAAGCCCATGATCTATTACCCGCTTTCTTCGTTGATGCTGGCTGGTATTCGCGAAATTCTTATAATTACGACGCCGGAAGACCAGGAGCTGTTCAAGCGTCTTCTGGGCGACGGTTCCCAATGGGGCCTCTCGCTCTCCTTTGCGCAACAGCCTCGGCCGGAAGGCCTGGCGCAGGCCTTTATTATCGGCGAGGAATTCATCGGCGACAGTCCGGTATGTCTTATTCTGGGTGATAATATATTTTACGGCCACGGCCTGGCCGATATTCTCTGCCGGGCGGCCGGACTTACCAACGGCGCCCTGGTTTTCGGTTACTATGTGCGTGATCCGCAACGGTACGGGGTCATCTCCTTTGACGGCGACGGCCGGGTGATCGATATCGAGGAAAAGCCGACGCGGCCCCGTTCCAATTATGCGGTGACCGGCATATATTTTTACGACCGGCATGTTGCCTCCATTGCCAAGGGCCTGCGGCCTTCGTCCCGAGGGGAGCTGGAGATTACCGACCTGAATCGGCTCTACCTAGAGCGGGGACAACTAGCCGTGGAGTTGCTGGGCAGGGGATATGCCTGGCTTGATACCGGGACGCATGAATCGCTGTTGCAGGCGGCGAATTTTATGGAAACCATGGAAGAGCGCCAGGGCCTTAAGGTTTCCTGCGTGGAAGAGATAGCATACCGCATGGGCTATATTGATGATAAGCAGCTACGCAACCTGGCTGGAGCACTGGCAAAAAATGGATATGGCCGTTACCTGTTGGACATAATTGACAGCAAGGAGGTCTGGTGAGTGTCGGCAGGGACGGCGGCATTCTGATTACCGGCGCCAACGGTCAGGTTGGTTGGGAGCTGGCGCGTCAGGCTTCTGCTGCCGGTCTTACCGTAACAGCCTTGGCGCGGTCGGCGTTGGATGTTGTCGATGCCGATGATGTAGAGCGAATATTCCGGAAGGTTTCACCGGGCGCGGTGATTAATGCCGCTGCATATACGGCTGTTGACAAGGCGGAACAGGAAATCGAGCGCGCCTATGCCGTTAATCGGGACGGCGCGGCTAATCTTGCCGCGGCATGTAGTGAAGCCGGCATACCCTTGCTGCATATTTCCACTGATTATGTATTTGACGGCAAGAAAGCAACGCCTTATACAGAGGATGATCCGGCCGTCCCAATGGGCGTATACGGCCGGAGCAAGTGGGAAGGTGAAGAGGCCGTCCGCCGTCTTGCTGCGCGGCATATTATCCTCAGAGTCAGTTGGGTTTTTGGAGGCCACGGGCATAATTTTGTAAAAACCATGCTGCGCCTCGGTCGGGAACGGCGGGAACTGCGGGTGGTAAGCGATCAGCAGGGCTGTCCGACTCCGGCAGCGGATATTGCCGCCGTTTTACTGCGGCTGGCGGGCAGGGCCTCGGGGGGCGATCGTGTCG
>CAYWUR010000279.1:0-2707 GCA_964460745.1 uncultured Desulfobulbia bacterium
AGATGCTGCGGGAAATTCGTCACCGGGGACCAGACGGCCGGGGCGCGCTTTTTTTCGACCAGGCCGCGCTCGGCCATGTCAGATTGGCAGTCATTGACCCGAGCGGCGGCCGACAGCCGATGTCCACCCCGGGCGGTCGGCTGCATATCTCCTATAACGGCGAACTGTATAACTTCAAGGAGATAAAAAAAGAACTTCAAAACCAGGGGCATACCTTTCAAACGAACTCCGACACCGAGGTGGTCCTTTACGCCTATCAACATTCAGGCATAAAGGCCTTTAACCAATTCCGCGGCATGTTCGCCTTTGCCCTCTGGGATAATGAACGACGGGAGGGACTGCTGGTCCGCGACCGATACGGCATCAAACCGCTTTTTTATACAACAGCGGGCCACCGGCTTGTTTTTGCCTCGGAGATAAAGGGGATTTTACCGGTTATGCCGTCGAGAGCGGGGCTGGACCTGAATTCCCTGCATCAGTTGATGAATTTTCGTTACATACCCGGTGACCGGACTCTTTTTGATAATATCCGTCATCTGCCGCCTGGGCATTATCTGCAGTGGCAAGAGGGCCGGTACCGGCTCGGCCGGTGGGCGGCGTCCATCAATATTTCTCGGCCGGCAAACCAAAGCACGACAGACGCCGATAATATTGAAAGGATTCGCGCCAGCCTGCGGCAGGCGGTCACGCGACAACTGGTCAGCGATGTTCCCCTTGGTTCCTATTTATCCGCCGGCCTTGATTCAGCCACCATCCTTGCCCTGACCACCCAAAAACAGGACGCCGCCGATTTCCCCACATTCACCATCCAGACCGGCGATTCTCCTCTGGAGGCGGAACAGGCGGCGCGGACCGCCCACCTGTTTAAGGTGCAAAACTTCCAGGAACCGATCAGCCTGGATATTGCCGATAAACTGCCCTGGCTTATCCGCCACCTTGAAGTTCCCAAGGTTAACGCCCTGCAGTCGGCCTTCGTGGCCCACCTGGCGAGGAAACATGTCACCGTGGCCTTGTCGGGTCTCGGCGGCGACGAGGTCTTCCTGGGTTATAACATTCATCGGTTGCTGGCCCGGCTCGACGGTCTGCGGGGCGGACCGGCAAAATTGCAGGCATCCAGACTGGCCGGACTGCTGGGAGAAAACATCTTTGCCCGCCTGGGATTGCAATATGAAGAACTGCGCCGCGGCGGCCGGATATTACAGGCCCTGCCTGATTTCACCCGGATATACGCCATCCTCCGCAATGTCTGGGACAGCCCGGCGGAACGAAAGAGAATTTACGGCCCCCGGTTGCTGGCGGCTGAGCTGGAGGATTCGACAGAGTTATTAAGAGGTCTCTGGCCGACAGACATGGCCGATCCGGTTGCGGCGGCCGCCGCCTTTGAAATGGAACAGAAAATGGTCAACGATCTTTTGCTGCAGGAAGACCGCCTGAGCATGGCCTTCGGGCTTGAGGTGCGCGTCCCCTTTCTGGATGAAGATCTCGCCGCCCTCTTGTCATCCATTGATCGAAAGATTAGAATGCCGCGCGGCAAGCTGAAAAAACTTATGCGCAACGCGGTGGCGGCCTGGCTGCCGGACGAGATACTGAACCGTCCCAAAAGCGGCTTTCAGGTGCCGATCGAACAGTTTTTCAATACCCACTTAAGGCCGCTGTGCCCCCGGTATCTCTCCAGAAAAAGATTGATCAGCGATGGCCTGTTTAATCCGGATTTCGTGAAAACCGTGTTGAACGCCCGCCCCCATTATCGTCTGCGCTGGCATTATTTTATTTTATACTTGATGATGGGAACCAATATCTGGCTTGATATATTTATCGAGGGGCAAGATTCTCCCCTGCCGGAGGAAGAAGGTTTATCACTATGGAATTAACCGGTCGGCAAATAGAAGACACCCTGGACCGGGTCTATGCCTGGAGCAAAAACCAGGATTTCCAGGGCCATAATAAACATGACGGTCTGAACAGTCCCTTATTGTCCTTTCTGCTTGGCTGGGCAAAATGGCCGCGCCTGATCGCCATCCAGTCGGTCATGCGAGCGCCGGTGAATATCCGGCCGCTGCTGGGCGTCCCCAAAACCGTAAACCCGAAAGGTCTGGCCCTTTTTGTCCTGGGGCTGCTTGACCGGCACCGGATGGATTCCACCGGCGGCCATCTTCATGAAGCGGAAATATTGTTAAAACAGCTACAGACGATCAGCTCACGCACCGGCGTCTGGGACGGCAATTGCTGGGGATACCCTTACCCCTGGCAGGACCTTGGTTTTTACGCGCCGCCGCACACCCCGAATGCCGTGGTGACCAGCTTTGTCTGCGAGGCCTTTCTGGCCGCCTACCGGATAACCCGCGAGGATCAATATCTCGAAACCGTGGGCAGCGCCGCTGATTTTTTTCTGAAGGACCTGGCCGTTCTTGAAGACACGCCCGAAACCTTATGTTTAGGATATATGCCGTTGGCCATGAGCATGCGGGTTATGGATGTCAGCATCCTGGTCGGCGCCGTACTGGCCCAGTACGCAGCCCTGGCCGGAGATCAAGAAAAAATGGCGGTTGCTGAACGTCTGGTCAATTTTGTGGTCGACAAGCAGACGGATTACGGCGCCTGGTTTTATACCGACCCGCCCGGCGATTCCCTCATCCGGCATGATAATTACCACACCGGTTTTATCCTCGACGCGCTTTGGCGGTATATGGCGGCCGCTGATGACTGG
>CAYWUR010000280.1:0-2691 GCA_964460745.1 uncultured Desulfobulbia bacterium
TTACCCAGGCCGGTTCCGAAGTATCAGCGCTGCTCGGTCGAATTCCTTCCGCCGTTGGTTATCAGCCGACATTGGGTACCGATCTTGGTGAGTTGCAGGAGCGGATCACTTCCACCACCAAAGGCTCCATTACCGCGGTCCAATGTGTTTACGTGCCGGCCGATGACTTGACCGATCCGGCGCCGGCCACCACCTTTGCCCATCTTGATGGGACAGTGGTTCTTTCCCGGCAGATTGCCGAATTGGGAATCTACCCGGCCGTTGATCCCCTGGATTCCACCTCCAGAATACTTGACCCGAATGTTCTGGGTGAAGATCATTACCTGGTTGCACGCGGTGTCCAACAGACCCTGCAAAAATATAAAGACCTGCAGGATATTATCGCCATTCTGGGTATGGACGAGCTCGCCGAAGAAGACCGGCTTACCGTTACCAGAGCCAGAAAAATTCAACGTTTTCTGTCACAGCCTTTCCATGTCGCCGAGGTTTTTACCGGCATGAAAGGCGCCTATGTCAAAGCAGAAGAAACCGTGCGCGGCTTTAAGGAAATTCTGGAAGGCAAGCACGACGACCTGCCGGAAGCCGCTTTCTATATGGTGGGCACGATAGATGAAGCCGTTGCCAAGGCGGAAAAAGAAAAGGCCGCCGCTTAGGGACAAAATTTTCGTGAATGTGAGGAATATCTGTGGCAGAAAAAATTAAATTGGAAATTGTAACTCCCAAGGGCGCGGTTGTGAGTGAAGATGTCGATATTATCACCGCGCCCGGGTTTGACGGTGAATTTGGCGTGCTGGCTAATCACGCCCCTTTTCTGAGTACGGTAAAAATCGGCTCTCTTAATTATAGACGACAGAGTGATAAAGTTGAAAGCATGATGGTAAGCGGCGGTTTTTGTGAGGTGTCCGGCAACAAAATCACCTTTCTTGTCGAGTCGGCGGAATTTGGTCGCGACATCGATGTTGACCGTGCTCTTCGCGCCAGGGAACGAGCGGAGAAAAGACTTGCCGAGGCTTTGAAGCAAACCGAGAGAATCAACCGGGCGCGGGCCGAAGCTGCTTTGCAGCGGGCCATAGCTCGATTGAAGGTTGCGCAGAGCGAACATTGATAGATGCAGCTTACATGCAAAAAAGGCTGTCCATTCTGGTTGGGCGGCCTTTTTTTATGCTGGAAGTATGTCGAGTAAAAGCCTTAGTTATTTGCAGGAGGAAAAGATGAAACCGAAGGAACGAATGGCCATCCCGCGCCAACCGGCAAAGGAAATGAAACCGGCTGATCGGATAAAAAACTTTAACGAGGTTGTTTCAGGCTACGACAAAGAAACCGCCGTTCTGGAAGCCAACCGTTGTCTTCAATGTAAGAAGCCGAAATGTCGTGACGGTTGCCCCATTCACAACAACATTCCAAAATTCATCTCGCTCCTGCGTGATGGTAAGATTGAAGAAGCGTATTGGACGGTTCGCGAGACCAGTTCGTTACCGGCGATATGCTCCAGGGTCTGCCCCCACGAATTTCAATGCGAAGGTTCCTGCATAAGAGGAAAAAACGGTGATCCTGTCGCCATCGGCATGCTGGAAAGGTTTCTGGTGGACTGGATGGTTGCCCACCACAAGGATATTACCAAGGCCTGCGCCATGCCGAAGGGCAAGCGTATTGCCATTGTTGGATCAGGACCGGTCGGCATGACGGTGGCCTATTACCTGGCCCACGAAGGTTATACCTGTACAATATTTGAGAATCTACCCGAATTAGGCGGCATGATGACCGTTGGAATTCCCGCCTATCGTCTGCCCAGAGATATTATAAAGGCGGAATTTGACGCCCTTAAAAGTTGCGGGGTCGAAATTATCACCAACACCTGCATTGGCAAGGATAAAACACTGCAGCAGCTCAAAGATGAAGGCTATGCCGCGATATTCCTGGGAATCGGCGCGCATGCCAGCCGTAAGCTCGCGGTTGAAGGCGAAGAATTGCAAGGCGTCCTGCACGGCGTCGATTATCTCCGTGAAGTTAACCTCGGCCGGCAGATGGAAATCGGCCGACGAGTTGTCGTGGTCGGCGGCGGCAATGTTGCCATTGACGTTGCCCGGACAGCACTTCGCAATGGTTCCGACAAGGTTTTCATTCTCTACCGACGCTCCAAGGAAGAAATGCCGGCGGCAGCTGCGGAAATTAAACATCTTGAGGAAGAAGGGGTTAAAATAGAGTTCCTGGCCGCGCCGATAAAAATTCATGGCCAAGACAACAGATTAACCAAAATTGAATGTATCCGGATGCAATTGGGCGAATGCGACGCCTCCGGCCGTTGTCGGCCCGTCCCCATCGATGGATCAAATTTTATGATCGAGGCCGATTCAATTATTCCGGCCATCAGCCAGAATGTTGATTACCGCGACGATCCGGCAACCCCTCTTAAAATGACGCGCTGGTGGACTTTTGACGTGGACCCGCTTACGCTGCAGACCTCGGTACCCTGGATATTTGCCGGCGGTGATGCGGTTCTGGGACCGCAGACCGTGGCAAAAGCCGTCCGCCAAGGCAAGGAAGCCGCCGAGTCGATCCAACGCTATCTTGAAGGCCGTGATCTGAAAGAAGGACGTGGAGAGGAAGAAAAAACCGGAGATTAAGTTTTTAATTGGGTAACTATTCAGCAAAGGCAACAAATTACCATAAACTCGTACCCATAACTGTTCA
>CAYWUR010000281.1:0-2685 GCA_964460745.1 uncultured Desulfobulbia bacterium
GGAAATAGCCAGTAAAAATATTGGCAGGGCGCGGCACATTCGCGCAAAGGATGCCGAGACAGTCCCCCTCGGCAGATCAATCCCGCTCGTTTTTTTACTCCTCACTCCTCACTCCTGATTACTGAATCCGCAAAGCGTGTTCCAGGTTTTCGCGTGCTCCGGCAAAATCAGGTTCAATTCGCAGGGCTTCGTAAAAATGGTCGGCAGCTTCCTTGATCCTGCCCTGCCTTGCCAAGGCGATTCCCAGATTGTTATGCGCATCCGCATTTTCAGGTTCAATTCGCAGGGCTTCGTAAAAATGATCGATAGCTTCCTTGATTCTCCCCTGACTCGCCAAGGCGTTTCCAAGGTTATTATGTGCTTCCACGAAATTCGGCTTTATCCGCAGCGCTTCGTAATAATGGCGCATGGCCTCCTTGCTTTTCCCCTGCCTCGCCAAGGCGCTTCCCAGGCTGTTGTGCGCCTCAGCAAAATCAGGTTGTATTCGCAGGGCTTCGTAAAAATGATCGATAGCTTCTTTGATTCTCCCCTGACTAGTCAAGGCGTTTCCAAGGTTGCTGTGCGCCTCCGCAAGGCCGGGATTAATCCGTAGCGCTTCGTGATAATGGTTTATGGCCTCTTTTGTTTTTCCTTGAGCCTTAAGGATGATTCCCAAGCCGTTGTACACATCATCCGCATAGATAGATTTTGTTTGCAGAGCCTCATAATAATGGTCGATTGCCTCCTTGAATTTCCCCTGTCGGCGTAATAAATTTCCCAGGTTATAGTGCGGTCTTGCCTTGGCCGGCGATTTGTTCACGCAATCCTGCCATAAAGTAATCTCGTCGGCCCAGACGTTATTCCTTTGATACGTCCAGACGGAGAATACCGCCACTATGCCGCACATTACGGCAATACCCAGCCACTGCGGTTTTATATATCTATAAATAAATATGACAGCCGGCAGGATCGCCAGCATGGCCGGCAGATAGAGACGGTGCTCGAAGACAATCTCCAGGCCGATCACCGAGGATTCGATTACCAGATTGCCCAGAAACCAGAGGATGCAGAAGGAGAATAAACGGTGTTTCTTTACCGTGAAACAGGCCAGGACCAGCAGACCGGCCATGGCGGCGATTGCCGGCATGGTGGTCATGGGATCAAGCAGGGAGTGGGAGATCGGGAAATCATGGTCCAGGTTCAGTCGGCCGGGATACGGAAAGAGCAGCAGGGTGATGTAAAAGATCACCACCCGGAATTCGGTTAACAGCCGCTCCGGCAGGGTGAAATCGCGGTGGTTGTATCCTGACAGAATTCTGTCTATCGGATTGCCGCCCAGAAACAGGAAGGCGATAATTCCAAAGACCAGCAGAGCGCCGATTATATACGGCAGGCGGCGTTTCAGCCATGTCTTGTCAAGGTCCTGCAGGAAATACCATTCATAGAGCAGGATAAAAAAGGGCAGGGTGGCGGCGATTTCCTTGCTGCCCAGGGCCAGGAGACCGGCCAGGCCGGCGCCGGTAAACCACATCCATTGTCGGCGGCCGACCGTCGCCAGCCGTCCCCTGACATACAGGAAAAGCGACAGAATATAGAACATGGCGGCCAGGCTGTTCATCCGCTGGACGATATAGGTAACGGACTGGGTCTGGACGGGGTGAGCCAGCCAGATAAGGGCGGTGAAAAAGGCGATAGAGCGCCGCGGGCCATATCGGGCGGCAAGAGAGGGAAGGGCCAGGGTGGCGTTGATGAACAGATAGAGAAAAACAGCGCTTAAGGCGTGAATGAGAATATTAACCGCGTGATAGCCGGCAACATTGTAGCGGCCGAAATAATAGTTCAGCGCGAAGCTGAGGTTGGCGACCGGCCGGTGCGGCAGCAGGCTTTTAAAGGCCGCGTCGTAGAGTGCTGTCGGCGTCAGCTGCGTCAGCCGGATAGCCAAGTTTTCTTCAATGTTCTGCCGGTCGTCAAAGGTAAAAGGGCTGTTGAAGGTGTTGGCGTAAAGTAAAAAAGCGGCGGCCGCTAAAAATAATATGATCAGGGTGTTATGCCGCCGTGGATGTGGGGCCGTATCTTGAAAAATCATATTTCTCCCGACTCCTGTCTTCGCCGTCGGCTCACTCCTCTAGTTTCTCCAGACTCCGGCGCACCTCGGCAAAGTCAGGATTAAGACGCAGGGCTTCGTAGAAATAGTTAGCCGCATCTCTGAGTTTTCCTTTATGCATTAGAGCAAGTCCCAGGTTATAGTATACATTTGCGTTGTCGGGATTGATCCGCAGCGCTTCGTTGTAATGACTAATCGCCTCGTCATGCCGTCCCATGGCATCCAACAGATTACCCAGGTTATTGTGCGCATCCGCAAAGTTTGGATTAAGGCGCAGAGCCTCGGAAAGATAGCTGATCGTTTTTTGAGGATTATTCTGCCGTGTCAGAGCGACTACGCCCAGGTTATAGTATGCATTCGCATTGTCGGGATCGATCCGCAGCGCTTCGTTATAATGTCTGATCGCCTCGTCATGCCGCCCCAGCGCATCCAGCAGATTACCCAGGCTATTGTGCGCCTCCGCATAGTCGGGATTGATCCGCAGCGCCTCGGAATAATGGCGCATCGCATCAGTGGGTTCTGCCCGGTCCGCCAGAATCGGTCCCAGGTTGTAGTGTGCCGCCGCACAGTCGGGCTTAAGACGCAGATGTTCGGTGTGATGG
>CAYWUR010000282.1:0-2646 GCA_964460745.1 uncultured Desulfobulbia bacterium
TCAAAAACCAGGGTTGGTTTGACCCCACGACGAACCTTTTGCCAGAAGGCAAGAAATGACAGCACTTGGTCATCCGCTTCTACGCGTTGAATATCAGCTGCGGTATAAAGCATTAATTTAGAAGCTGCATCCTGAGCAAAAAGGCAGAGAGCGCCTTTCATTACCTTGCCTCTGGCTCCAGCCCAGTGCTTTTCCAATACTGATTCATCCCCGTAATGCGGGGCAGTATGAAAATCCAGGTTCAGGATAGATCCGTCATACAAGCCGATACGAGATGCCTGCTTGACAAATTCCTCCTGCAATCTGGTGATATGATCCTCGTCCAGGGAATAAGAATATGTTGACATGGCGGTAGATTTCGGGAGTACGTTCAGCCCGGCAAACAATCCAAGGCCGGGATCAAAGCTATGGTCGCCGACATGGGCGTATCTTTCGGTTCCCAGCAGCTTCAGGGCAAGGAACGAAAGGAGATAATTTTTGGCAGAAATAATTTTGCTGCCGGGTAACGATACACGCTCAACGATTTTGTCTATGTTGAGTTGAGCAAGGAAAGGAGCAAACAAAAAGACGCCAGCGCCATCGCAACGTAAACGCTGACCATCGAAAGTAGCAAGGGACGCCCCCTCCGAGGAGGCTGGTGTTGTCGCCCTTTGCGCCGTGATGCCGATCTTTCGACGTGTACGGCGAGGCAATTTAGCAAAACCTTCTTCGGCAAGGACACGCTCAACAGTACGGACAGATAGATCAACGTCATCCTCGGATAATAATTCGGCAATCTCTCCAGCTGAAAGGAGCTGCTCCCGCCATGAACGAATTTGTTGACGGATCTCTATGGTAACTTTTCTGCGTTGTGATTTTCCTTCTGCAACTGGTTCCGAGAAGTCTATTTTGCCATGTCTGAATCGGTGTTTCAGAAGTCGAAAGTAGCCATGTGAGTAGCCGAATCGATCAGCGACGACCTTGTCTGGCAGCCGTTCAACGAAAGATGCCCTAAGGGCCTCATACTGTTTTTGCCAGTCATGTTGAGGATGGATGAAATAAGTGCTGTTAATCATGTGTCACGTTATACGTGAATGACGATTAAAGGTCAACAACAAAATGTTAAAATAAAATCAGGCTAACATTTTACACTGTTATTCAGGGTCCCGGTCGGAAAGGTCATGGTTCCGGAGTTTGAGGTCTTTGCCCCGGCACTGTTGTTGTAAACGCCTTTGCTTAATCTGAATCTTTTGTCTGACCGGAACTATAGCACGCCACCATCTAAAGGCGATCCCGCAGAACACCCTCCTTATCTTGCACGTTTTAATATGTCAATGCTTTTTCATGAAAGAATCTGTTCTCAGTAGCCGAGCGCCGCCAGTTAAGCCTTGACGTACTCCTAGTGTAAAACTGATATTAACCCGGGGTTGACAATCGTGTGCTTGATCTGATCTATGTGGTTTATGCTGGTCTTTTAGTGGGCAATGAGGCATGAGAGAACAATAGGGTACAGGAAAAAAAAGAATTGGACAAGCGAATGGTTGGCTATAAGCGGCGAATAGAGGCTATCACGAAGTCCACCGAACATCTTGAGGATATGGTCAAACGTGTTTTGGCCCTTGGTATTGAAGCGGATTACATTCTCATGGATAGCTGGTTTTGTTGGCCGTCGATCATTGCCAAACCCGGCAGGCATTTGCCGGTAATAGCCATGGCGAAGGATATGCCCAACGTCTTTTATCGCTACCAGGGTAAATCGATGCGACTTGGAGTGTTGTATAGCCGCATGAAAAAGCGGCCCGGCAGGGCCAGGATACTCGCTAGTGTTATTCAGGAACTTATCGGCAAATAAGATCAAAAGTACAGCGAGTTAATGCAACTCAGAAAGTTGAGTTTTGAAGCAATAACGGAGAAGAAAATTA
Organism: uncultured Desulfobulbia bacterium; assembly: GCA_964460745.1. GTDB lineage: Bacteria > Desulfobacterota > Desulfobulbia > Desulfobulbales > BM004 > CAYWUR01. The sequence goes on from CAYWUR010000282.1 coordinate 1,902, forward strand.
TGTTTAGCAGGCAGGACTTTTTTTGCTTTTTTTGAAAACGCCGGCAAGCCCAACCAGGCCGGTCCCGAAAAGAAGCATGGTCGCCGGTTCGGGGACCGGGGCATTGCCGCTCTGCACATCATGCGAAAAGGGGGCCTTATGGTTGATATCGATATCGATCAGATGATGCCCGCATCTGGAAGTTCTTACTGTTTCATCATACAGATCGAAATGCACGGCATACGGGAAGGACAGATCGCCGGCATCAACGGTAAAGGCGGCATAATAGGTGCCGCCCGGCCCCGCTGCGGTGAAGTGGCTGTCCTTGCTGTTATAGGTTGCCACGGTGTTGTTGTCTGAGAAGTTGAATTGATATTCGGCAAAGTAGGTATCAAAGATACCGTGCTTCGGCAAATCACCATGATCATGCCCCGCCGAATCAGGGTCGTGCAGCGGTGGCGTGCCAGAGGTTAAATCACCTGTTGCCTTGTAAGTATTCCCCGCGAAATCAAAGGATCCAAGGTCGGCCCCGGTCTTGACCTTCGGGGTCAGGGCCATTGATATGTAATAGTCCGCCTCTAACAGGTCTTCGAGATCATCATGTTTTTTTGGCGTGAGTAGGGCGTATAATGTAAATGTCGGGTCATTTGAAACAATCGTCTTGTCCCCATAGTAGCCGAAATCAGAGGCCGCCACATCCAGCTGCAACATCGGCACCGCCGCCGCCGTGCCATGCCAGAGCGGAATCAAAAGCAATCCCGCCACG
>CAYWUR010000283.1:0-2642 GCA_964460745.1 uncultured Desulfobulbia bacterium
GACAGAAGTGACTTTCTGGCACGGCCGAGCAATCTTTCGACCGCTTTGATAGTCGTTCCCATCGCTCGGGCGATGTCGGCATAACCCAACCCCTCGTAGTATTTCAGGACAACGGCCATCCGCTGCCTGTGGGGCAGGGCCTTAATGGTCAGGGAAATCTCCATATCCCGTTCTTTGATGACCAGGGCTGCCATGGGACCAGGGGAATCGTAAACCGTATAGGGGAGGTTGTCGGTATGAATCGGGCGCTTTTTCCGGGCATAGTCCATACAGAGTCTGGCCACGATCAGGTAAAGATAGGTGCGAAAATTTGCGGCCGCCTGATAATGAGGCGCCGCTTTCAGTACTTTAAGGAATGCTTCCTGCGTTATATCCTCGGCCTCGGTCGGGTCGCCAAGGAACCTGTAAGCAATCCTCCATACAAAATGCTGGTGCCGAACAACAATCTTGTCAAAGGCGTCAAGATCACCCCTGGCAACCGCCGGCATGAGGTCTGCATCATTTATATCTTTCATCGTAACTCACGGGGTATTCGTCGGCCTATTGGAATCGGAAACTTTTTTCGTAACTATTCAGCGACACCACATCTGGGAGTCTGCGCTTACCTCGTCCGTTTTGTTCGGGGACGGATTTGAAATCCGTCCCCCCGCCCCGTCTGGTTCAACCGTGGGTTAGTGGATCACCATAATCATGGGCTTGGCGCCCACTTTGATCTGTGATTTCAGGGTCAGGGAGTCACCGTCAATGCGGTTGATCATGCCGTCCGCCGCGTTGAGCATGTAAAAGGAACCATCCCTGGCGACATAACCGGAGTGGCCCTCTTTTTTGCCGCTACCCACCTGGACGGCCTTGATTACCTCCTGGCGGCCGGTGTCGATTACGGCGACCACGTTATCGTGATGGCAAATAACAAAGGCTCTTTTGCCGTCCCGGCTGAAATAGGTGTGGCCGGCTCCCTGCCCCACCTGTAGGGTTTTGATCACCTTAAGGCTTTTCGTGTCAATAAGGGCGAGGCTCCCGCCGCCCTCGTTACAGAAATAGAAAAATCTGCCGTCCGGGGTGAAGGCGCCGTGATGGCCCTTGGCTTTTTCGCCGGGCGCCATGGGGATCGGAATGGTCTTGACGATACGGTCAGCCTGGTCGAGTACGGTTATCCTTAGGCCGCCGTCTTTCGCCTTGCCGTTGGCGATATAGATAGTGCCATCGGGGGCGCTGATAAAGTGATGGGTGGTGGCTTGAATCGGGATGGTGGCGGCGATGGTTCCGGCGGCGGCATCGATCTTGACCACGGTGTCGTTGAGATTGTCACCGGCATAGACGAAACGGCCATCCTTTGACCAGAAGGGGTGCTTGATCCGCACCGGTTTTTTGCCGGGCCGGTCGGCGCCGATATCCATAGTGGTGATGATGGCATCGGTGGCGGTATCGATGAGGGTGATTTTGAGGGCGTCCCTATAACCCACGGCCAGGGTTTTACCGTCAGGGGAGAGGACGAACTGCATGGAGGTGGCGGGGAGGGGGATGGTCTTGATCACGGTCATGGCCGCGGCATCAATCACCGTCAAAATGCGCTCGCCGCGATTATTGACATAGCCTTTACCGCTTGGAGTGAAAACCAGGGCATGGGGTGTTTTCCCCGTAGGCAGGGTTTTTATGACCTTCTCCGTTGCAAGGTCAATCACCATCAGGGTACTGTCTTTCTCGTTGGTCACAAAGGCGTGTCGGGGTTGCGAAGATGAGTGTATCACCGGCACACAGGCGCCCACCAACGCGGTCATCAGCACAATTACAAACACCGGCAGCCGTTCTGCCGCCGCAATACTTTCGACCATCTTTTTCATACCCACTCCTCCTTTTATCCAACGCGCAACGCGGTAATTCAGCGAATAATCAGACGTCCATCGTTTGTCGTTGGAACAGGTCCGCCAGCCTGGCGGTGTTGGTGTGGAGATTAAACTCCCGCACCACCTTTTCTCTACCCGCCTTGCCCAGCCGGGCGCAAAGGTCCGGATCGTTGCCGAGCCTTTCCATGGCCGCGGCAATGGCGGCGCTGTCACCGGGCGGGAGCAGGATGCCGGTGCGGCCGTTTTCAACGAGTTCGGGAATACCTGACAGTTGGCTGGAGATCACCGGCCGACCGCAGGCCATGGCTTCCATGAGAACGACGGGTATGCCCTCGCGGTCACCCTTGGAGGCCAGGATGCTCGGCAGGATAACCACTGAGGCCTGCTGCATCATCTTGACTACCGTGGGCCGCGGCAGGGGGCCGTGGATAATAATTTTTTCCGTCAGGCCGGTTGCGGCGATCTGTTTTTTTACCTGGCCGCGCAACGGCCCGTCGCCCACGAGGTGGCAGATAAAATCTATGCCGCGCTGCTGGAGGAGCCGGCACGCCTCGATCAGATATTTATGCCCCTTGACTTCCTTGAATGAAGCGACGCAGATTACGGCAAATTTGCCGGGGGGCGTTTTTTCAGCGGCAGGTCGGAAAATATCAGGATCAATGCCGCAGTGATTTACCAACATCTTATCGCCGATCCGCCTGCCGAATTTTTTGAGTAAAAATTTTTTATTGTAATCTGAGATCATAACGGCAAAGGCGGCGGCCTTGATTTTTTTGTCAAACATCCGCTGGTCCTTGT
>CAYWUR010000284.1:0-2625 GCA_964460745.1 uncultured Desulfobulbia bacterium
ACTCCTTTTGGTATGCTTATCTCCATACGGGCGATTTTTTACCGTCCGCTTCGGGACGGCCCGGCTTCTTTTGACCGAGACCGGGCCGTCCCACCTTTTCTGTAACCATAAATATGACTGACTTTTTTCAATCTTATTAAATAGGCGCTTAATTCTTTTTTTTGAATTCGATTTTTTCGGCAAAGAAAATGCCATCCTGGACATAGCCGTCTACCTCGATCCGGGCGCCGCTGACCAGCTCAACCTCAACACCATGCTCAAATACAGCCCCGGCCGTATCAATTGCATATTGTCCATTGGGTCCCAGCATGGTTAGCATCTTGCTGTTGAAATCGTATTCACTGACCATGCCTTCCACCTCCATATCTTCATTGTCTCCAGCCAGTTCCGGTTTGTGGATTTCAATATGCGAGGCGATGAATATACTGCCCTGCAGCTGGCCGCTTACCTTGACAAAATCGCCGTTTTGCATAGAGGTCATCCCCGTGTAATGAATTTCAAGGGTATTGATTGTGAAGGTTCTGTTTGCCGTATCCAGGTTGTCCAACACGCCTGCAAGCTCGCTTTCCACCTCCTGTTCATGGTTGTTTATGGCCCTTGCCAGCCAGCCGTTGGCGGTCGGCAAGGCACTGATTTCAACGTATGTGCCCAAGGCCGGGGGCAACCATGTCCCTGGTTCATTATCATCGCTGAAAGTTTCGTTATCCCAGGACACGGTCTGACCAAGGATGGTAATGGTATGATTTTCCAGGTCCACAGCAGTAACCTGCCCGGCAAGATCCCGGTTAAAGGAAACAGATGCAGCCTTGCCGTTGATCCCGTCCTGGTTGATCGTGCCCTTGATCTCGACGATCATACCCCTGGTAAGGTCTGTCTGCTCCGCAGCCACGCCGTTTACGATAATGTTTGCGTCGATAATATTATATTCCACTCCATTGACCCAGATGCTGCCAAAAGCGGTAATCGTTCCGACGCTTATAATGCCGGTGCCGCCGATACCGCCGCCGGCCAACAGGACCGTCACGCCACCATCACATGCGGTGACGGCAGGAATTAATAAGAGAAGCAACAGCGATGCCCACCAGCCCTTCCATGCGATAGAGCGCCCAGCATTATATGCTTTTATATTTTTCATCTATCGGCTCCCTTAATCAGCGCCAATGCATAAAAAGGCGGTAAAAAAATTATTATATAACATCGATATTCTCTGTAAGCTCTACGGCATATGGAATTTTATTTGGTATCATCCAGGTTTTCCTCAAAATAATAAATACCCAGACCGACGCGTTTGCGCCCCGTCCCCCTGACTCCTGGATTGCCGTCCCGGTCTCTGGCGGCCAGCCATCTATCAAGTTTTTCCAGCATAGCCTGTGATTCCGTAGCGCTTAGTTGTTTAAACGCATCCAGGAATTCCGTCGGCACATTATCGTAGGAGACCTTGCGTTGGAAGAGGGGGGTATTGTCCTTGTCAAGGTTATGATTGATAGTGGAAATCAGATCGGCGACATCAACGCCTAGAATATTAATTTTTGCCTTTTTATCGGCGCCGGGCAGGTATGCCCTGGCTTGCAATTTAATACTCCCGTCTTTTGCCAGGCGGACAGCGCCGACATGGAGAAGTTCATCCAGGACGGCCCGGACCGGCATATCACCGCTGAACTGTCTGACCAGGGCGCTGAAAGAATTTTTCGCGCCGCTCAACGGAAGTTGCAGGGGGGCGCCTTGCCGGTCCGTATAAAGAGGTTCACGAACCCAACCGCTGATCACCCTGGTTGCCCGATTATATCGTTCATAAGCGTCCTTTTCCTCCGGGGCTTCCAGCTGCCGTTGTCGCTGAACTTCTTTACGAGACAAGCCGGTAATGACCGACACTCTGGATGTGGTCTGCTTTCTGCCTTTAATGGCAAATTCCTTGAACGCCACATCAGCGAAGACCCAACGGGCCAAGTCGGAAAAAACATAAAAAGATATGCCGTTACGCAACAGAATTCGCACCAATGGCCGCAAGAGTTGTAGTATTGCCTTGTTCAAGACTGTATTTATTGACGAGTCCATATTTGGGAATATATTCCCAAAAAAGCGCTTTGTCAAGAAAAACTTCCAGGCCAGCGGTCTATGAATAATGAATCACCTTTAAAGAGCGATCGAAACCTGGCCACGGTAAGAGGTGGCCTCTTTCGTTTTTGCCCCTAAGAAATGACCAATCTCACATTTTTGGTTGGTAAAAGTTGTGTGGAATTATTTTTTAGATTGTGCTATCAGACACAAAGCACCGCTACTGACGTTGGATAGAAAGCTCAAAGCAGCTGCTGAAAATATTAATGTCGAAACCATGGAGGTCTAAAGTGCAGGTTTACACATATTCAGAAGCCAGACAAAAGCTCGCTATCGTCCTTAAACAGGCAGAAAGCACAGGAAAAGTAATCATCCGCAGGAAGGACGGTCAAACTTTTGCTTTGGTTCCGGAAACTATCGCTTCTTCACCCTTGGACGTCCCATCGATCAAAGCAAAAGTAACGACCAAAGAAATCGTGGATTTTGTCAGAGAAGGAAGAGAAAGGTAGAAACCACGCTGCTACAAGAGACGATAAAAGCACATTTTCAAGCGGCAACATTCTGCATTTT
>CAYWUR010000285.1:0-2598 GCA_964460745.1 uncultured Desulfobulbia bacterium
ACAGCTTTCCGATGCGTACCGTAAGATTAGAAACACCATTCGATTTATGCTGGGTAATCTTTTCGATTTTTCACCTGCCGCCGACCGGGTGCCGTATGCGGATATGGACGAACTGGATCACTGGGCGCTGCACCGTTTTGAACTGTTAAAGGAGAAGGCGGTCAAAGCCTATGATGAGTTTGAATTCTACCTGATTTTTCATGGCCTTCATAATTTTTGCGGGGTGACCATGAGCGCCTTTTATCTGGATATCATCAAGGACCGGCTCTATACCTCGCCGCCGGCATCCAGGGAAAGAAGGGCTGTGCAGACCGTCATTTACGATATTCTGGATGGTCTGTTGCGTCTTATGGCGCCGGTGTTGAGCTTTACCGCGGTCGAGGCCTGGGATTACCTGCCCCCGGAAGAGGGGCGGGATGCCAATGTTTTTCTCGCCTCGTTCCCGCCGCCGGTGGATGAGGCGTTAAATCCCGAGCTTGATAAGAAATGGGATATTTTGTTAAAAGTGCGGGCGGAAATTACCAAAGCCCTGGAGCTGGCCCGCCGAGATAAGGTTATCGGCCACCCCCTGGAGGCGGAAGTCTTGGTGGCTGTAGAGGCGGAATTGGCTGATTTTCTTAAAGATAAATGGGAAACGCTTAAAATGGTCGCCATAGTTTCCAAGCTGCAGCCGGTGGATGAGCTGGGATCGGAATGTTACCGGAGTGAGTTGCTGCCGGAACTTGCCGTGCTGGTCAGACCGGCGCCCGGTCGGAAATGTGAACGATGCTGGACCAGGTCGGAAACCGTGGGCAAAGATGCCGGCCATCCTCAGTTGTGCAGCCGATGTGTTGCGGTTTTGCCGGCTCTTTATAAGTAAAAAATGTAACTGTTCAGCTGCACCCCATCTCGGAGTCTCACTACGTTCGCTTACCTGAACAGTTATGGGTACGAGTTTATGGTAATTTGTTGCCTTTGCTGAATAGTTACTAAAAAATAATATTTTTCGAGTAATTGAAACTTTTAAAACAAGATGTGAAATTTACCGCCGTACTCGCTTTGGTGGTTCTTGCCGATCAGTTTTCGAAGCTGTGGATCAGCGCTGTGTATCTGCCTTTCGAGAGCCGGGTTGTTATTCCAGGTTTTTTTAATCTGACTTATGTGACCAATACCGGTGCGGCATTCGGCTTTTTGGCGGGAGAACCGACCTGGTGGCGGCAGATATTTTTTATCACTATTGCGCTGGCGGCGTTGGTGATTTTATTTGTCGCCTATCGGCGGAACAGGTCCAAAGGCCGGCTTTTGCCGTATTCTATCAGTCTGATTGCCGGCGGCGCCTTCGGTAATCTGCTCGACCGGCTTCGTTGCGGGGCGGTGGTTGATTTTTTTGATTTCCATGTAAATAAATATCATTGGCCGGCCTTCAATGTGGCTGATTCGGCCATCACGCTTGGCGTGGTTCTTTTTTTGTTAGGCAGTTTCGGCGGAGCGGACAAAAAGAAGGCCTGAACACGGTCTACCGGCAGTCCGGCAACCTCCATCTCTGTAATCGCTTACATGAGCGTTTGTCGGCGTTGATTCGGGTGCTACCCAAGGGAGAAGAGAAGCTTTCTTATGAGTATTGCCAATAAAAAAATTGCAGTGTTGTTCCCCGGCCAGGGATCGCAGTTCGTAGGCATGGGCGGGGATTTTCTTGCGGCCGGGACGCAGGCTCAAGGCTTGATGGATATGGCCGGGAAGGTAAGCGGGTTCCCTGTTCGTAAGCTTTGTTTGGAAGGTCCCCTGACCGAGTTGACAAAAACGATTTATCTACAGCCGGCCTTGACCGCGGTGAATCTTATTTGCTGGAACGCTGTGCGGGAGGCGGGGATTATTCCCGATTTTGTCGCCGGACACAGCCTTGGAGAATATAGCGCGCTCTGTGCCGCCGGGGTATTGACCCCGACGGATACTTTAGCGCTGGTGACCGAAAGAGGGAGAATCATGGAACGGGAAGGGCGGCGGCAACCCGGCGGGATGCGGGCCGTGCTTGGCCTTACTCTGGAAGAGGTGCTTGAGGTGTTGGCGGCCGTTTCGAGCGCCGGCGTTGTGGTCGCGGCTAATCACAATTCCGAAAAGCAGGTGGTGATTTCCGGTGAATTTACCGCATTGGATGCAGCGGCGGAGCTTGTCAGGCAAAGAGGCGGGAAGATTATTGCGCTTAATGTCAGTATAGCTAATCATAGCCCTTTGGTGGCCGGTGCGGTCCCTGAATTTGAAGCGGTCATGGCCGGGATTGATTTTCGGCGACCGACTATTCCTTTGTTTTTCAATGCCACGGCCGGGGAGGAAAGCGATCCGGAGGCCATCCGCGGCATTATGGCTCGCCAGGTGGCGTCCCAAGTCCGTTGGTACGAAATCATAAAAGTCTTGATGAGCCGCGATGTGCAGGTTTTTATTGAGGTTGGTCCCAAGGCCGTATTGACCGGACTGCTGAAGAAAATATTGCCGAAGGGCTATGCGCATCAGAAGTTCCAGATTGACAGCCCTGGCGCACTTTCCCGTTGTCTTGCTGAAATAGACTGCTCAACTTTCTGAGTTGTTTAACGGTTTGATTTTGCGTTGTTTATCGATATGGAA
>CAYWUR010000286.1:0-2595 GCA_964460745.1 uncultured Desulfobulbia bacterium
CCAATGCCTTAAGCGACGTTTACGCCATGGGCGGCACCCCTTTAACGGCAATGAACATCGTCTGTTTCCCCAAGGAAAAACAACCGGTCGAAATCCTAAAAGACATCTTACATGGCGGCCTGGAGTTGATCCATGCAGCCGGTGCATTGCTGGTCGGCGGTCACAGCATTGACGATCCTGAAATCAAATACGGCTTGAGCGTGACCGGCACCATCCACCCCCGGAAGATAGTGACAAATGCCGGCGCTCGTCCGGGTGATCGCCTTATCCTTACCAAACCCTTGGGAACCGGCATCTTAGCCACGGCCATCAAGGGTCGCCTGCTCCCGAAAAAGGCGGAGGAAGAAGCCATCCGTTGGATGACCGTGCTCAACCGGGATGCAGCCGCCGCCATGCAGGAAGTAGGCTGTCATGCATGCACGGATGTCAGCGGTTTCGGCCTGCTGGGACATACCTTGGAAATGGCCGCATCATCCAACGTCCTCATCGAACTTTGGAGCTCACGCGTACCGATTATTCCATACGTGCTGGAAATGGTAAAAATGGGCATGGTGCCGGAAGGATCTTTTGAGAACCGAAAATATTGCGAACACCTGGTAACCATTGCCGAGGATGTTAATCCACTATTGGTTGACATCATGGCCGACGCCCAGACCTCCGGCGGTCTATTAATCGCGGTGCCGGCCAAACGCACCGAAGAACTACTCGACAAACTGACGGATAAAAACATTCTCCACGCCGAGATCGGTAAAGTGTTGCAGCCGGCCAGGCAGGGTGGCATTCAACTGAAAAGTAAATCTTGATGGCGTCGTAACAATTCCATCAATATTTTAATAAGTATGACTCCTGAATCTCAACTGCCTGTTTTCTTTTTGTTACGTTTAAACTCAAGAATCATACCGCTTTCCCTGAGTTGCGAAGACCGCTGCGCCGGCAATTCGCTGTCGCTCAAGGCGTTTAAAGAATCAAGCAACCCCCCTTCACCGTAAGTCATGTCCATAAGCAAATCGTTAAGGCGAATACATGACGCCAGGGGATTGGGACTTACCTCCCGGATTGTATCTATCTTCCATTGCAACTGCCGCAAACGGTGGCGGTATTTCTCCGGTCCACTGTCGATAAGCTCTTCTATCGCGGCCCGGCGCTCCCTCTCGAAGGCCTCCTGGTCGGTTTCGGCCAGTTTAGCCCAATAATCAAAATTAAATTCATTTTCCATTTTCCAAGTCCTTTGTCAATTAATTGCTCATTTTTTAACTTATAAATTGTAACTAATTTTGCAATTTTCGTGCCCCCATCCTAACAAAAAATATTTTTTCTTTTATTTAAACAGGTTACACTGGAGATATCATACAAAAGCAGAAACCACTAAGCAGCAGCGACCGTCCGTCTTTCCGGAAAATAGCCTGAGCGTTTGTCCGAAAATCCGAAAAAGAAGAGAAAATATAAAAAATTAAGGGTAACTATTCAGCAAAGGCAACAAATTATTCTAAACTCGTAGCCGTAACTGTTCAGGTAAGCGAACGCAGTGAGACTCCGGATGTGCCCCAGGTTCGTCCGTTTTGACCTCCGATGCGTACTCCCTGTACGTGAGGAGGGCAAAACGGACGAGGTAAGCGCAGACTCCGAGATGGGGTGCAGCTGAACAGTTACAAATTTAGATGGTTGCTGAGTGCTGAAGACTAATAGGGAAAAACGTGAAGGATCATTTACCTGGACATGATTTACCTTGCCGGCGCTGCCGGACGACTTCAAAAAGGACAACCGCGGCGGCAACCGAGGCGTTAAGCGAATCAATCGCGCCTTGCATGGGTATAGAGACAAGGAAATCGCATTGTTCTCTGACCAGAGGCCGGATGCCCTTTTCTTCGCCCCCTACGAGCAAACATGCCGGAGAAGAAAAGTCAGCCTCATAAACAGACACCGCCGCATCCTTTACCAGCCCGTAAATCCAGAAACCCTCGCCTTTTAAAGTGTTCAAGGCGGCGACCAGATTAGTCACCCGGCAAATATCCATTTGCGCGACAGCACCGGCTGAGACCTTCGCAACGGTACCGCTTAACGGCGCGGCGCGATCTTTGGTCGTAATGATTCCCAGCACCCCGGCTGCCAAGGCCGAACGGATTATCGCCCCCAGATTATTGGGGTCCTGAATGCTGTCAAGAACGAGCAGAATCGGCGGACCACCGGTGGCTGACCCGGCGGCGCCTTTAATCTTACCGATCAATTCCGACATGGGAATTGTGGCAAAGGGCATTATCCTGGCCAGTACTCCTTGCTGTTGCGGCATGGCGCCGCCATCGTCCGCATGTCTGACCTTGATCGCGTTAAGCTTGGCCAACCGCGTTATTTCACGCAGTTTGGGACTGGATTTCTGTTTGCCGATAAGGACTTCACTTACTCGGCCAGGCCGATTTTTTAAAATCTCCAGAACCGGATGGATACCCCAAATCAGTTCAGAGGCGGACTGTTGCGCCGACGACGCATCTGCCCGACCGGCGTGGTCAGACTTACGGCCGTGGCGTCCGGCGGCTTTAATTGTTTTTTTGTAACTATTCAGCAAAGGCAACAAATTACCCTAAACTCGTAACCGTAACT
>CAYWUR010000287.1:0-2565 GCA_964460745.1 uncultured Desulfobulbia bacterium
TGGTAAGCTCTCACAGGCACCGAATCTGCTTTGTCATCGGCCTGTCCGCATACCTTATGTATAGCGAACAGGCCTCTTTCGCGCATCTCCGGCACCTGTGAGAGCTTACCGGGCTGGGAGTATGCTTGAAAGATGGTTGCCCACCCTGTGAGAGCTTACCAGCCTGTATCCCTTGATCTGTTAAAGCGGCATTATATTCAGTGAAGAAATGAAAAAAGCGCAAATTCCTTTGGCCCTGGAAGGGTATCCTTTTATTGCTTTTGCCGCCTTATCAACATTGGTGGCCGCTGTCCTGGGTTATGATATCGTCGCCTTGACCGGTCTTTTTTTGACAGGCTTTATTATCTTTTTTTTCCGTGACCCCGAACGAGTTCCTCCGGCCGAGGAGGACGTGCTTGTTGCGCCTGCCGATGGTAAGGTGATCCTCATAGAAAAAATTTTCGATGATAAATTTGTGCAGGAGCATGTATATAAGGTTAGCATTTTTATGAACATTTTTAATGTACATGTTAACCGTTTTCCCTTCCGTGGCCGTGTTGAGCGGGTTTATTATTCCCCCGGCAGTTTTTATGCCGCTAATAGCGAAAGGGGCGCAATGGCAAATGAATATTGCGCGATCACTCTGACCACCCCATCAAACCAGAAAATGGCGGTTGTTCAGGTCGCCGGTTTACTGGCCCGGCGAATAGTCTGCTGGGCGGGCAAGGGAGATATGTTGGAGCGTGGTCAGAAATTCGGCCTTATACGTTTTGGCTCACGCGTTGATCTTTATCTCCCCCTGCAAGTTCAGCTTGAGATATCAACGGGACAGAAAGTCAGAGCCGGGGAAACAACTCTCGGCTATCTCCCCTGATACGATCGGCGCTGTATCAGCTGATAATTTTCTTATACTTCCTGCTCGGAGGTGTTAAGCATGGCAAATAATTCTTCTAAAGACCCTGGCCGGAAGGTTGAGTCTCCACGGCAGGATAAAATCCATATCTTTGATACGACACTGCGTGATGGTGAACAATCACCAGGCGCCAGTATGAATAAGCAGGAAAAGCTGCACCTTGCCCATCAGCTGGTCAAATTGAATGTGGATGTGATCGAGGCGGGTTTCCCGGTCGCCTCAAAAGGTGATTTTGACTGTGTCAAGACGATCGCTACGCAGGTCCGTGGGATACAGGTTGCCGGTTTGGCCAGGGCCAGCGTGAAAGATATCGACGCGGCGTGGAATGCTTTGCAGAAGGCGGAAAACCCCAGAATTCACACCTTTCTGGCCACCTCGGACATTCACATGAAGCATAAACTGAAGATGAACCGGGAACAGGTTGTCGACCTGGCGGTTGCAGCCGTAAAACATGCCGGTCGCTATACCTCCAACATTGAGTTCTCGGCTGAGGATGCCTCCCGTAGCGATCTTGATTTTGTTTGCCGTGTTTTCAGCGCGGTTATTGAGGCCGGGGCGACGACGCTTAATTTTCCCGATACCACCGGCTATGCCCTGCCCGATGAATTCGGGGCGCAAATTCGTTACCTGGTCAAGAATATCGTCAATATAGACCAGGCCGTGCTTAGTGTCCATTGCCACAATGATCTGGGGCTGGCGGTGGCCAATTCTCTGGCTGCGGTTCGGGCCGGAGCGCGGCAGGTGGAGTGTACCATGAACGGTCTTGGCGAACGGGCCGGTAATACGGCTTTGGAGGAGTTTGTCATGGCTGTTCGGACCCGGGCTGATCTCCTGGATGTGCGGACGGATATCGCCACGGAGCATATCTATCCGTCCAGCCGGTTGGTAAGCACGATTACGGGGATGCCTGTCCAGCCCAACAAGGCAATTGTCGGGGCCAACGCCTTTGCCCATGAAGCGGGTATTCATCAGGACGGAGTACTCAAGGAACGGCGTACCTATGAAATTATGAATCCCGGTGACATTGGACTGTCGAAGGGCAATCTGGTACTGGGCAAACATTCGGGCCGGCATGCCCTGAAGGATCGCATAGAATCCATGGGCTACTCTCTATCCGATGAGGATCTGGATGGAGTATTTGTCAGGTTCAAGGAATTGGCGGATGTAAAAAAGGAGATGTTCGACGAGGATCTGGAGGCCATTTTAATGGATACGGTTCTCAGAATTCCGGAGACTTACAAACTTATTTCCCTTGGCGTTATGAGCGGCTGTGACACCTTGCCTACCGCCGCCGTGCGGATGGAAATCGATAAACGGCAGGTGGAAGGGTCGGCCATTGGCATAGGACCGATTGATGCGACATACAAGGCATTGGCAATGCTGACAAAAATGCAGAGTAACCTGCTGTATTTCTCGGTTAGTTCCATAACAGGGGGGACGGACGCCCAGGGTGAAGTGCTGGTCAGACTCGAGGATGGCGGCAAAGTTGTCATCGGCCTCGGATCGGACCCCGATATTATCACCGCGGCGGCCAAGGCCTATCTGAATGGCCTTAATCGTCTGGTGTATTTGAACAAGGAACGAGAAACCAACTAAATACCTGGATCCGTGACTGTTTAGTGTGTTGTTTGGTAAATTACTGAAAATTCGGCTGATAAAATTTCACCCCGCAG
>CAYWUR010000288.1:0-2563 GCA_964460745.1 uncultured Desulfobulbia bacterium
AGAAGCCGCAACGCGGTCGGCGCGGAAAATAACGAGCAAGATGCGACGTTTTAAGGGTTACGAGGTACTAGTCACGGATTCAGAAAGTTATAATGTTCAATACCGTCAATGATGCCCGCTGCATATTTTTTTTGACTGAAAAACATGTTTCTGGTTCCCTTTAATGTTTCAAGCTCCTTACTGTAATTGCCGACCACCAGCCCGCAGGAAGAGCCGCGCAGCAGTTCTTCATCCTTGCCGGAATCTCCGCAGACCATGATGTTGGACATTGGGAACTCCCATTTATAGCTCAGATAGCGAATCGCTTTGCCCTTAGAGGCGCGATAGGGCAGGATATCCAGGTATTGCCCCAGGGAAAAAACCAGATGATATCGTAATCTGCCGGCCTGCAGGGCCTGGTGTATCTTGACAAGCAGTTCCGGATCATCCTCCATGTCGATGTAGTAGCTTATTTTGAAGTAACGCTGGTTCTCCGGTTCCTGTAGTTCGAGGTGCTTGATTTTTGCCAGCGCTTCCCTGATATTGTCCGGCTTCCACTGAAAGGCCAGATGTTGTTGCCAGCCATTGTCGGCGGTCAGGTCGGGGCCGTAAAAAATTTCCGTGCCCACCGAGCAGATAAAAATATCGGGCGTGGCGACGCCGTATCTTTTCAGGGCTTTCTGGGCCATTTTCAGGCAGCGTCCGGTGGCGACGCCCCAACCGATAGTGTTTTTATGGCTCCGGAATAGTTTCATCAGGGCGGCCAGGGAGGCGTCATCGCCCGTCAGGGTGTTGTCAATATCGGTTATGAGCAGCCGTTTTACACTGGTAAAGCGCTTGCCGATAGCGGCATCGGTTGTCGAACTCCCTTTTTGCCGATAGATTCGCGGCATAATTTTTTTTGCCTTGTGGAGAAGCTCAATGAACCTGGCGCAATGTGCATCCCAGGAGTAGTGTTGCCGTACGCCGTTGATGCCGTTGCGGGAATATTCTTCCCATTGGTGATTACTGACCAGGATTTTTTTGATGGCCGCGGCAATTTCGTCGGTGTTTGTTGGATCAATCAGAAGGCCGTTTTTGCAATTACCGATGATATCCGTCGGCCCTCCGTCGCAGGTGGCGATGATCGGTACGCCGCAGGCGGCTGCTTCAATCAGGGTCAGGCCGAACGGTTCAACCAGGGCCGGGTTTACAAAAATACCGCGGCTCTCGGCGCATAGGCGGTACAACTCCGGTACTTCGCTGTAAAAATCATGTTTCTTGGGGATGGCCAGTTTGCCGTAAAGATCGTAGCGATCCATTAAAAGGAGCATTTTGGTAAGGACGTTACGTTCATTTTCTTCCATTCTCGTGATGTTTTTGCGGATACCCGCAAAGATGGCGAGATTGGCAATGGCCTGCAATTCCTTGTCTTCGGCGTAGGCGGTGATCAGCCCGGCGATGTTTTTGCGTTGATCCGGTCGGCAGAGCGCGAGAATAAAGGGTTTCTGCGGGCCGACCCAGAAACGGTGCAACTCCTGTAGGAGAGCCATATGGGCCTGTTTGGAAACCTCATCGGTGACATAATTCAAATGGGAGTCATAGTATGGATAAAATTTGTCGATATCAATGCCCGGCGGGATGACATTATAGCTGCCGGCGGAAAAGTTGTCGTACAGGGCGTACTGCTTGTTTATCTCATGGCTGGTGCTGGTAATGATCTGGTCGGCATCCTTGATGATTGTTTCCTCGACTTTTATCCGGTAGTCAATCCGATAGCGCCGGTTGATCTCCTCTTCGCTGTACCCTCCGGCAATGAGTTTTTCTTTTTTGTGGCGGCCCATGGAATGGCCGGTAAAGAGAAGGGGCGTGCCGAAAATGCTGGCCAGTTCCTTGGCAATATAACCGGCGTCGGCATAATGACCGTGAAAGATATCGGGGACACGGCCTTCATTTTTGATAAACTTCAGGGTTCTGTCAATAAACTCGCCCAGGTGCGGCCATAACAGTTCTTTTCTGATATATTTTTTGCCGCCGCACTGGATGCGGATGATGCGGGCTTTGTCGGACAGCGGCTCGATTACCTGGGCATAGGCCGGTGATACGGTTTTGTCTTCCACCAGGCGGGTGATCAGGTCAACCCGGTCTATGTCGGGATGTTCAGCCAGGCAGTTTGCCAATTCCAGAACATACTTGACCTGGCCGCCGGTGTCGGCGTCGCGCCCCAGTTCAGGCGATTTTCCCCTGATCAGGCCGTGAACGCTGAACAGCTGAATGTATAGTCCCGATTCAGACATGTGTGCCCTCCTCACCACTTAAAACTTCATATTCCGGGGACGGATTTGAAATCCGTCCCCAAGTTCAGCCTCACAATTTCCAACTTAAAACTTCTAACTTCTGTCCCTTACGTCCTGTAGAACCATTTTTTCATATCGGCCTCGGTAAACGATTTAACCACCGGTCGGCCGTGCGGGCAATGGGAAAAAACGCTGCTTTCCCGCATTTTGACCAGCAGTTCATTTATTTCCTCGGCCTTTAGGGGGTGACCGGCCTTGATCGCCGCCTTGCAGGCCATGGCGGCGAGGATGTCGTCAAGCCTTGTTCT
>CAYWUR010000289.1:0-2560 GCA_964460745.1 uncultured Desulfobulbia bacterium
TCTGGACATTGAGAATGCCGCAACTGACCGGAAATGAAATATTTACCATGGATGGCGAGGAACGGTTCGTAAAAGCGGTTGATTTCAGCGATGACGATAAACCGGCCAAAAGGGACGTCCCTGAGTCTGAAGGCGGTAATAAACCCCGATTAAGACGCGTGAAATGATGTCCTGCCGGAAAGCACTCTGCTTCAGGATAAAATAATGGATGAACAGATCCGTAGATTTTCGGAAAGGGAGCTTATCAGCAGAATTCGTGATCTCGTCGGGCAAAAGACCTCTGTTGATCTTATCAAGGGTATCGGCGATGATTGTGCGGTTTTTCGGCATAACGAACGGGAATTATGGCTGATAACGACTGATACTTTAACGGAGTCCGTTCATTTTGAGCCGGCCTGGCATAAGCCCTTTCTTTTGGGGCGGAAAACCGCATCGGTTAATATCAGCGATGTAGCGGCCATGGGCGGTTCTCCCCAGTTTGCATTGTTGACTATGGCAGTCCCTGATCAGTGTGCCGCCGATTGGCTGGAAGATTTTCTGGCAGGTTTTACGGCCGTGTTGCAAGAATATAAGGTAATGCTCATCGGCGGGGATACGGTAAGGAGTGGCCGGGATACCGTTTTTTCGGTGACCATAATCGGCAGCGTCGATAAGGAGCGAATTTTATACAGATCCTGCGCCCGTCCCGATGATTTAATCTGGGTCAGTGGACCTCTGGGCGAGGCGGCGGCCGGCCTTGAATTCTGCCGGCGCGGTTTTTTGACGGGGCAGGCGGAGAGGGCGGCAAAATGGCAGCGTCTGATAAAGGCCCATCTGGACCCTGTGCCGCGGGTGCGTTTAGGCCGGTTGATCGCCGACAGCGGTCGGGCGCATGCAATGATTGATTTATCCGACGGTCTGGCCACCGATCTTGCTCATCTGTGCCGGGAGAGCATGGTCGGGGCGGAGGTTTACGCCGACAAATTGCCTCTTTCGAAGTTGCTGGTCGAAGCGGCGGCAACTCTCAGGATGTCCGCGCTTGATCTGGCGTTAAAAGGGGGAGAGGATTATCAGTTGTTATTCACCGCCCCGGCGACCGCGGCGGAGGTGTTAGGTCGCCTGGCCGCCGATTGTCATAACGGTACGATTTACCCCATCGGCCGTATAACGGCGGGCGAGGGCGTCTTCCTCTGTCGGGAAGGCGCGCCGCGGCAGGATATCAGTTATCAGGGATATGATCATTTTACCGGCAGGTAAGAGAGATCGAGAGACGACAAGGGCATAGGCTGTTAATTAAAATAATGAGGTGCAGGTAAAAATGAAGCGGTTTAATAAAAAATTGGCGTTGGTGTTGATTCTCTTTTTACTGTTGCCCGTCGGCGCCTGTCGAAAGACACAGCCCAGCGGCCCAACGGTTCTTTTTGACGAAGGGCATGGTCAGAGGTTTCTTATTAACAAGGGTGGCGATCTCGATCTTTCCGGTCTGGCGGGGATGTTTCAGGATGGTGGATTTCATGTCGCGGTGAGCAGGCAGAAAATTTCAGGAAAGACATTGACGGGCGTCAAGGTGCTGGTGATATCAGGACCTTTTCTGTCTTTTACCCCGGCGGAGATTGATTCCATCGCCACGTTCATCGCGAATGGGGGACGGGTATGCGTCATGCTCCATATAGCTTCTCCTGTTGCGCCGTTACTGGAAAAACTCGGGGTGGCGATATCCAATGGCGTTATCTATGAACGGGAAAACCTTATCAACGACAATCCTCTGGATTTTTACGTTACCAGGTTTAAACAGCATATTTTGAATAAGGATCTTGCGCGGTTCGATGTGTTCGGCGCCTGGGCTCTTATGAATATGGGCAATAATGCGGAAGTGCTGGCGCAAACCAGCCCCTCGTCCTGGGTTGATCTTAATAAGGACGGGATGCTCGGCAAGGGTGACGCGGTACAATCCTTAGGAGTTGTCGTGGCTGGACAGAATGGTTACGGCCGGTTTATTGTCTTTGGCGATGACGCCATATTCCAGAATAAATTTCTCAATAAAGACAACACGGCCCTCGCCCGGAACCTGATCAGCTGGCTGGATGAAGCGCAACGAGGGTAATTTTATAGATGAGATTTTTGCCGGCCAGGGGATGATTGAAATCCACCGTTACATACTCATCGTTGATTGCCGTTACCATGGCCGGCACCTGTAAGGTCTTGCCGTCTTTTTCCATGTTCATTGCCAGCACCATGCCAGGCTGGGGTATTACTTTTTCCCCCAACAGCCGGCGCTTGACCGTCATGATCAACTCCTTGTCCGGGGGGCCGAAGGCCTCCGCCGCTGGAATTGTGACGGTTTTTTCTTCACCAACGCACATACCTAAAAGGGTTTTTTCAAACCCCGGCAAAACACTGCCGTCGCCAACACGAAAGTCGAGCGGCCCGGCATCGGCCGTTGATTCAAAAATTTCGCCGTTATCCAATGTTCCTTCGTAGGTAACCGTTACACGATCATCTTTCTTTACAGCCTGCATGTTTTTTGCTCCTTACTTTTGATGGACTCGTAAAAAGTCACGGGATGGCTAAGCAAAAAGTT
>CAYWUR010000290.1:0-2556 GCA_964460745.1 uncultured Desulfobulbia bacterium
CAAAGGCAACAAATTACCATAAACTCGTACCCATAACTGTTCAGATGTGCCCCAGCTCGGAGTCTACGCTTACCTCGTTCGTTTCGATCTCCGATGCGTACTCCCTGTACGTGAGGAGGGCGAAACGGACGAAGATGGGGTGCAGCTGAATAGTTACAATCAACTTTGATATTGAAAACTGCATGTATTTAGTTGTCACGGCAACCGATTCTGAAATGCTTCACCTGCGCGCGGCCCTTGCGAATGTCGAGGCGGTGGCTTTTCTGGTGACCGGCATGGGATTGGTGGAGACGGCCCTGGGTTTGACCCGTTATCTTGAAGGGCGGCGAAGATCAAGGCCTGAAGCGGCGGCCCTGCGGGGTGTCATTAATTTCGGGGTGGCCGGCGCTTTTGTCGGCAGCGGCTTGGAACTTGTCGATCTCTGCCTAGCCGATCGGGATATCCTGGGGGATTTAGGCGTCTGCGACAATGACGGGATAACAGGTTTTGACGTTAAAGGTCTGCCGGTCAGGAGGGAGTTTCCTCTGAATAATCGGCTACTGGCTGAAGCGGATAATTTTTTTATGCAAAACGGGATATCTTGCAAAAAAGGCGGGTTTGTTACGGTAAACTGCGCCAGCGGCACCCGTGGCCGGGGGGATTATCTGCGGGACAGGTATCGGGCAATCTGTGAAAATATGGAAGGGGCGGCCGTGGCCAGGGTTTGTGAGGAGTACGGCCTGCCTTGTCTGGAGTTGCGTTGTATCAGTAATTGGGTGGAAGATCGGCCGTCGACGGGCTGGCGTCTGGAGGATGCCTGTGAAAAGGGCGGCAGGAGTACGGCTCTTCTCCTCGCCCATCTCTGCGCAAATATGTAAGCGTTCCATGAATACCCTGCTGCACGCGCTCAAGTCATCCGATATACAGGGAGTATAATCGGGGTGACTCGATCACGCCCATCAGGGCATTCCTGAAACGCTTAGATTGAGTGGTATTGTTAACGAGGAAAGGGGAATTAAAGTGAAAAAGCTGTCTATCGGGTATTCACCCTGCCCGAATGATACTTTTATTTTTTACGCATTGGTACACGGCGGTGTTCCCTTTGAGGGCTGGTCCCCGGCCGCTGAAAGGCTGGCTGATATAGAAACCTTGAATGCCTGGGCCCTTGCCGGCGAACTGGATATTACCAAAATTTCCTTTCATGCCCTCGGCCATGTTTTAAATGACTATGTTCTGCTGTCGGCGGGCGGCGCCCTGGGCCGGGGGTGCGGTCCTCTGCTGGTAGGGGGCCGGAAGACCGGCGCTGTTGATCTGGCTGGGAAAATTATTGCAATCCCGGGGCGGTATACAACCGCTGCCATGTTGTTGCGGTTGTTTGCGCCTGAATGTCGGCACACCGTGGAAATGCGGTTTGATGAAATTATCCCGGCCGTTGCGGCCGGTGCGGTTGATGCCGGCGTGATCATTCATGAAAGTCGGTTTACTTACCAGGAAAAGGGGCTGGTTCTTATTCGCGATCTCGGCGCCTGGTGGGAGGAGCTGACCGGACACCCTATTCCTTTGGGCGGTATCGTTGCAAAGCGTTCGCTGGGCAAGGAATTGATCGGCAAGGTGGAGGCGGCCATCCGGGCAAGCGTTTGTTGGGCCTTTGCCAATCCCCAGGCCTGTATGGCCTATATTAAAAGACATGCCCAGGAATTGGCGGAAAAGGTTATCGCCGATCATATCGGGCTTTATGTGAATTGCTACTCGGAAAATTTGGGCGAAGACGGCCTGGCGGCGGTTAATCTTTTTTTGCGGAAAGGTTATGAGGCCGGCCTGTTACCCATGCCCGGGAAACTTATTATCTGAACCGGCGGCGGTTTTGTCACGCCGCGCAACGGCTTAAATTTACCTGAATTGTGAGGACAACCGCATGAAGAAAATTCTTGCCTGTATTGTTTTACTACTTTGTTTTTTTACCGAATATGCCCTGGCGGAATGCATAAGAGGTAATTGCGTGGACGGGCAGGGCGTTTTAGTGCTTGCCGACGGCAAGAAATTCGAGGGTCATTTTAAGAATGGCCGGCCGAACGGCGCCGGGAAGTTGTTCTTTAGCGACGGGAGAATCCTGGTCGGACATTTTAGCAACAGCGCCGGCAATGGGCACGGCGGCATGTCCTTCCCTGACGGACGAAAATATGAGGGGCAATTTTATAATTATGCCTTTAATGGGGAAGGGAGGCTGACTTATGCCAAAAAGGATGATAAGTATTCCGGCCAGTGGCGGAACGGCAGATTTTATGAAGGACAAGTAATAAAGAACTTTGCCGACGGCAATAGATATGAAGGCAATTTGAAAAATGATCAGCCCGAGGGGCAGGGCGTTATGGTTTTTCCGGACGGCGCCAGATATGAGGGGCAATTCGGGAATGGTAAATATAACGGGCACGGCGTATTGAGCAATGCCGACGGCAGCAAGTATGAGGGGGAATTCAAGGATGGCCTCTATGACGGCAAAGGTAAACTGGTATATAAGGATGAAACCAAATATGCATGCAATAGAAAGAGGTACGGTGTGCCCCCCCCCCCCCCCCC
>CAYWUR010000291.1:0-2546 GCA_964460745.1 uncultured Desulfobulbia bacterium
CACGGCCGCCAAGGAAAACGGCTGGCAGAGTTTTACCTTCCCCGCCGTCGACGGTAAGCTGTTCCGCTTGCGGACTGCCAGTAACTACGGTGACGGCAGTTACATCGGCGCCAAGGAAGTTGCCTTGGAGGCGACAGCGAAGGGACACTGCTCTTCCTCCTGTAATCTGGCTTCTTTTGAGATAACAGCGGCAGCCACGGCCCTGGCCTGTCCGGAATCCCGCGTAGAAACCGTTATTACCGCCCGTTGCAGTAACGGTGAGGTCAAGGATGATTATACCGGCACTGTTATACTCAGCTCAAATCCCGGCGGTGGTGTGTTCTATGATGCGCCCAGCGGCGGCAATGTTATTGCCAATCTTACCTTTTCGGCGGATGATGCGGGAACAACACAGGTTTACTTTCGTTTTAATGATGAAAACCACAACGTGGTAATTACGGCCAACGACACGGACGCCGGCATCAGCGGCGCCTCAAACGCCATTGATTTCCGGGCCTATGGCTTTGAAATATCATCAATCTCCGATCAGACCTCATGCGTGGAATCTCAGTCATACACCGTAACCGCCGTCGGTCGTCTTGAGGATACCCCCGCCTGCAATGTGATAAGCGGTTTTACCGGCACTAAAGACATTAAGGTCTGGTTTGATTATAAAAGTCCCGCCACAAACGACTCCGGCACCGGCGTGGACTTCATAACGGCCGGCGGGACAACGCCTCTGCCTTCCCAGGAACCGGTCGGTAACAACAGCCAGATTTCTTTCAATAACGGCCAGGCCGATTTTACCATGACCTACGCCGATGCTGGACAATTGCAGATCCATCTGCGCCACGATATTGATCCCTACGACGGTGATCCATTTACGGCAATGATCGGCGTCTCCGACCAATTTGTGGTCCGACCGGATCACCTGCAACTACGGGCTTACAACAGCGCCGACGTGGATCTCTCCGGGGCCGGCAATACCGCGAGTCCTGTCTGGCAAGCCGGCGAACCCTTTAATTTTTCCATTACGGCGGTATGCGCGGATGCAACGCCGACCCCAAATTACCAGCCTGGTAATCTGCAGATCCAGGTTGCTCGGACCGGGCCGACGGCCGCCGGCAGTGCTGATGGCATTCTGACGCTGGCCGGTTCTTCTCGTCAGGCCACTCTTTCACCGTCATTTACCGATCTCGGAATATCTTCATTTACAAACGGCGTTTTTCTTGACGCCGTTGCCGATTACAGTGAAGTCGGTCTGCTGCATGTCCAGGTTCGAGATAATAACTATTATGGCCAAACGGTAAACTCCCAGGCCGGCGGTCTTGATATCGGTCGCTTTACGCCGCATCATTTCGAGGTTACCGATAATGCCCCCGCCTTTGCGGACGACACATCCTGGTCCTGCCCGTTTACCTATTTCGGCCAGCCCTTCGGCTTTACGACCGCCCCGCTCTATACCATTACGGCGGTAAATAAGAGCGGCGTAACCACCCAAAATTACGGGGGAGAGGGGCAGGGCGCAAACGACTATTTTAAATTAAGCGTTCCCGTGTTGGCGAGCGACAACTACAGCGACCTTGCCGGTCTTGTCTCGGTATTCAGCGTGGTACAGCCCGGCACTATGACCTTTGCGTCCGGCGACGCCGAAAATTTTGACGGCAGCGTGACCCTGACCAATAATAACGCTCAATTTTTATACAGCCGACCCGCCGACCCCATCGCCCCTTTTACGGCGCATGCCGATTTTACCATGCCTGCCGCAGACTTTACGGACAGCGATAATGTGTGCTACAGCGCCACAAGTCCCTTTACCGTCTGCGTTGACTACAGTCACGAGGTCACCGGCACGGAGCTGCGGCAGGGAAGGATCCTGGCTTATGATAATTATCGGCCGGAGACCAATGAGGATATCGTCAATTCTCTCCTTGAAAGTCAATATTGGGATGGAAGCGCCTGGCGAACGAATGACATTGATTCCTGCACTACCGGCATCGACTTTACTCTGCCGCAACGGGTCTCTGTAAGCTCCAACCCCGAGATGACAGCCGGCGCCGGCTCTTTTACCGTAACCAGCGACGGCACGGCCTCCCAGGTCAATATCCAGGCATCATTACCATCATGGCTGAGTTGCGATGATTGCGGCACCGGTTGCTGCGGTACTGCCACCTTCGGCCTTTCCAGGGGTAATGATCGAATCCTTAACTGGCAGGAGATTTTGAGGTGATATGGCCGGGTTAAGACGAAATGGTTTTACCCTTATCGAACTGGTTATGGTCATTGTTCTGCTCGGTATACTGGCGGTATCCGCTTCGGTTAAGTGGCCATCCGGCATGAAGGAGAAGGCCGCTGCCCTTGAACTTAAACGGGCGGTTCGTTTTGCCCAACACCTGGCGATGACCAGAGTCTACAATGCCGCGCAACCCTGGGGAATTGAGGCATCCGGCAATACCTACAGCATTCGCCAAAAAGGCGGAGCAATGGCGGAAGATCCAGGCGGAGGGGTTTTTCCCAGGACTTTGCCGGGACAGGCAAGTTTTCTCGCCCCTCAATCAGTATGGTAC
>CAYWUR010000292.1:0-2544 GCA_964460745.1 uncultured Desulfobulbia bacterium
TTCGGGATCTGGCCCTGGCCGAATGCGTTCCTGTTGTTCTTGATGAATATCTGCTGGCGGTACTGATGGCTATAACAGTGGTAGTCGCGGTCAAGGTGGTAGGTATTGTCCTTGTCTCGGCCTTTCTGGTGATCCCGGCCGCCGCCGCCCGTCTTCTGGTTAGAAGATTTGCGGCCATGACGCTGCTCTCCATTCTTTTTGGCTGCACCAGCGTTTTCTTCGGCTTATGGTCCTCATACCGGCTGGATATTCCCAGTGGCGCCGCCATTGTTTTATTGCAGGCGATTGTTTTTTGTGTGAGTCTTTTCCTGGGCTGGTTAATGACCAGGCGTCGTCCGGGCGTTAAGCCTGCCGGTCTTCGAAAAGTCCACTAACCTCCTCTTGCAGTCGCCGGGCCAGTTCATGCTTCTGCTTCAGCCGGTAATCTCCGGTGTTGATTGGTTTCCCCAGACGGATCAACACGGGGCCGGGCTTCACCAAAAAGCCGCCCTTGGGGAGTATCTCATACGTTCCTTTTATGGCAACCGGCACCAGCGGCACCCCTGATTTGATAGCCAGGATCATGGCGCCGGCCTTGAATGTCTGTATTCTGCCGTCTCTGCTTCTGGTACCCTCCGGAAAAATAACGACGGACGTGCCCGCCGCGATCCGGTCGGCCGCCTCTCCCAGGCTTTTCAGCGCTTGCCGTCCGTGTGAACGGTCAATCGGGATGCTGCCGGACAACCGCATGGCAGCGCCCCAGATCGGTATCCTGAACAACTCCTTTTTTGCCAGCCAGCGAAAATCCGTTTGCAGATATCCCTGTAGAGCAAAGATGTCAAACTGGCTCTGATGGTTGGCCGCGAAGATATAAGGCCGCCCGGCTTCCAGTTGCGCCGCGCCTTCGACGCGGACGGTGACGCCGCCGGCCGCGCAGATTGTCCGGCCCCACCAGCGGGGCAGCGCCTGGACGCGCGACGCAGACCGGCGCAAAATCGTAAGAGAGATGATACTCCCGATGCTGATTGCCAAGGTCAGCGGCGGCACGAGAAGCAAAACAGCTATTGCCCTGAAAAAACGGCCGGGAGTCATGGCTGCCTGCCATCCCGTGATCGGATATCGGTGAAGGGGGCGGTGTGTTCCCTGTGCATTGATTCCAGCAGGGTGCGGGGTGATTTCAGGAATTCCTCCGACAATTTTTCCTGGGGGTCGAAAAAAGCGTCTTTAAAGGTGGTGATCAGGTTCAGGTGTTCCCAGCGGGCCAGATAATAATTGATCAGCTGCGGCAGGTGGGTATAGATGGTTTCTGCCGGGGCGGGGTCTGTAAAACTCGAGCTTTGCAGTTTCAGGCTGGCAAGCGTCTGGGTCTTGTAAAATTTTTCCAGAAACATCAATTCCGCCGGCAGCCGGGCCTCAACGCCTATTCTGGCCAGTCCTCTTAAAACTTTTTCCATGGTCCACTTCACCATGACGGCCAAGGGGTAAGGGATATAAATTCCCTTTGGAATAGAAAGGTCCAGGTATGACTTAATAGTCAAAATAAGCCTGGCCAGTTCAACCGGCTCGGGGTCAACGAAATGATAAGTCCGGCCGCGGAATTCATCACGATTTTCAAGCAGGTGGTGGATAAAATAAGGCAGTTTACCGGCATTGCTGTAAGAATGCCGGACGCCTTTTTTAGTCAGGATGAACGGCATGGCCTCGTTGACGATGGAAAAAAACAGACGGTGAAAGCCCTGGATTTTGTGGTCGTGTTCACCGTAGACCACGGATAATCTGATCATTGTATAATCCAGTCCATGGGACTCGTGCATATACCGCAGAGTTCGCTCGGTCATCAGCTTGGATTTAGCGTAGTTGGACAAATCCGGATTTAAGGGCAGGCTGTCTTCTTCCGGCAGGTTTTCGCCGGCCGGCAGGGTCGCCGCCGAGCTGATATGGATATATGGTATGTTCAAGGCCAAGGCCGCGCGGGCCAGATTGATGCTGCCCAGATAATTTACCTCAAAGGACAGGCTGGCGTCACTGTCGATGGCGGCAATGGCGGCGTTGATGATGAAATCCGGTTGAAGTTTCCGCAGATAGCCTTTGATATCCGCCGGCTCCCGGAGGCTTAATTTTTTGCTGTTGGGGGCGCGGATATCCAGTTCGTTTTGCGTTTTAGTTTTGAAATAATGCGTCAGATAACCGCCGATCAAACCGGAGCCGCCGATCAATAAGCCTGTTCTTTTCGGAGTGTCTTTGTTTGTCGAACGCATTTTTTTGTGCCAAAACAGAAAAAACCGTTTTAAAAACGGCCATTTGATATCAATAAAACACTTGGGCGCTGTGAACGCGTACCATTTTTCATACTCGCTCTCGATAACGAAGTCAAGACGAAGATGAAGCGTCAAAAGTCAGGCTGAATCGATTTTGCGGACTTGCCAAGCCGCGGCGTTTACGCTATTCTTTCAGCCGTACCCAGGGCTGTCCGGAGGTAACTATTCAGCTGCACCCCATCTCGGAGTCTTCGCTTACCTCGTCCGTTTTGCCCTCCTCACGTACAGGGAGTACGCATCGGAGGTC
>CAYWUR010000293.1:0-2535 GCA_964460745.1 uncultured Desulfobulbia bacterium
TAACAACGCGCATCCGGAGACCAGCCTGAAAACCCTGTTCGGCAAGGTTTGGTACGAGGGCTATGACCGACCGGAATATGTCTGGCAGTCATCGGCTGAAAGCGATGACGCCGAGCCCAAGTTCAGCTTGGTTCCCCTTATCTTCGGCACTATGAAGGGGACGCTTTACGCCATGCTCTTTTCCATACCCCTGGCCATTTTCGGCGCGGTCTACACCAGCCAGTTCACCACGCCCCAATTCAAACAGACGATCAAGCCGGTTATTGAGATTATGGCATCGATTCCCTCCGTTGTTATCGGTTTTCTGATCGCTCTCTGGCTGGCGCCGGTCATTGAAAATTCAATATTCCCCCTGATCTCCGCCCTCTTCCTGCTGCCCTTCATCTTCACCCTGGTCATGCTCATCATTCAGCCACTCTACCGGGACGGAAAATTTGCCAATATGATCAAGGGCTACGAATTTATTCTCCTGCTGCCCGTGCTTATCCTGACAGGCTGGCTGACCATTGAAGCGGCCCCGATACTTGAACGGCTTCTATTTGACGGTAATTTCAAGTTATGGCTCTATAACGACCTTGGAATGCGCTACGA
Source organism: uncultured Desulfobulbia bacterium (assembly GCA_964460745.1). Classification (GTDB taxonomy): domain Bacteria; phylum Desulfobacterota; class Desulfobulbia; order Desulfobulbales; family BM004; genus CAYWUR01. Next base: position 592 of record CAYWUR010000293.1, read on the forward strand.
CCAGCGTAATTGTATTATTATCGCCTTCGGCCTCGGGGTCTGCGTTATCCCCATTATTTTTTCAATTACCGAGGATGCCATCTCCAACATCCCCCCCAGCCTCACCGCCGCTTCCCTGGCCTTGGGCGCCAGCCGCTGGCAGACGGTCTGGCGGGTTGTCCTGCCCTCGGCAAGCCCTGGCATCTTTGCCGCCGTAATCATCGGCTTCGGCAGGGCGGTGGGTGAAACCATGGTCGTGCTTATGGCCACGGGCAATACGCCGATCATGGACTGGTCCATATTTAACGGCATGCGGACGCTTTCCGCCAATATAGCGGTGGAGATTCCCGAGGCGCCCGTAGGCGGCACCCTGTATCGGGTGCTTTTTCTCTGCGCCACGGTACTCTTTTCCCTGACCTTTGTTCTCAATACCGTCGCCGAGATTATCCGGGAACGACTGCGCAAGAAATACGGCCGTTATTAGGTAAATGAAAAAACCTGAAAATATTAAAAAATTCTGGAAACGAGGTGAGCCCTTCATCTGGGCCAGCGGTTTATCCCTGGCCGCCGTTATCAGTATGACCGTGCTACTCATCGCGGTGGTCATCATAAACGGCATAACGGTCTTCTGGCCCCAGCGCCTAGTGGAATATACCCTTGACGATGGCGGCAGATATCTGGGCGAGATTGCCGGAACGGAAGAGAGAGACGGTAATATATCAAAAATCCAGCTCAAAATCGGCAACCGCGATATCTACGGCCTGGATTTCAAGTGGTTTGCCAAAATAAATATCAAAAAAGAGACCTGGCCCCGCGAGGCTATTGCCTTGGAACGCCTGGCCTATGGCAACTTCTATGGTTATCTGCGGGCCGTGCAGGCGCCGACGGCCGGCGTGAAAAGCGGCACAGCCGGCGCCTCAATAAAAACGCTCCGGGCGGCCCTGACGGGAATAGCTCCTCTACAGGAAAAAAAGAAGACATTGGCGGAAAAGATAGGTCGGATCAACATCGAGATGGAGGGGCTGCTCCGGCAGATAGCCCGCCGGCGCTATAAAAAAAACACGGCAAATGACCCCCGTCTTATGAATCTGCGCCAGAAAGAAAAGATCCTGCAGAAGGCTTTCGATACGGCCAAAAAAGACGGCCAGGCCATTAACGCCCAACTTGCAAAAAATTATGCAGTCATTAGCACTGCGGATGACCGGCTGACCAGGATAAAACTGGCCGATATCGTCCGAGTCTATCAGCCCAACGCCATGTCCATGTTTGGAAAATTTGCCCATTACGGCGCCAGGGTTGTGGAACTGCTGTGGGCCGCGCCCCGGGAATCCAACACCGAAGGCGGTCTGTTTCCAGCTATATTCGGCACCATCATACTGGTCTTTCTCATGAGCCTCCTCTCCTTCCCCCTGGGAGTTATCGCCGGCGTCTATCTGCGCGAATACGCCTGCGAGGGAATATTAGTCAAAACCGTGCGCATCGCGGTGAACAATCTTGCCGGCATCCCTTCCATTGTCTATGGTATTTTTGGGTTGGGATTTTTTGTTTACGGCGTGGGCGGTGCTATTGACCAACTCTTTTTCCCGGAGCGCCTGCCCACCCCTACCTTCGGCACCGGCGGAATTTTATGGGCCGGTCTGACCATGGGCCTGCTCACCGTGCCGGTGGTAATTGTGGCCACAGAGGAGGCGCTGGGCGCCATTCCTCCCGGAACTCGCGAGGGATCCCTGGCCCTGGGTGCCACCAGATTCCAGACCCTGCTCCGCCTGCTCATTCCCATGGCCTCCCCCGGCATCCTCACCGGCTTCATTCTGGCCATAGCCAGGGCCGCCGGCGAAGTGGCCCCCCTGATGATTACCGGGGTGGTCAAGCTGGCCCCGACCTTGCCCTTGGACGGCCAGTTCCCATATCTCCATCTGGATCGCAAATTCATGCATCTTGGCTTTCACATCTATGATATAGGTT
>CAYWUR010000294.1:0-2452 GCA_964460745.1 uncultured Desulfobulbia bacterium
CGCGGCGGAAGTTAAAAAATGTTTTGAGAAAGGATCGGTCAGAAACCTGGAAGTTGACTATGTTGACCATAATCAAAAAATTACGCCGGTAGAGATTAACGCAACAGTGGTTGAAGAAAAAGCCGGCCCGATCATTTTGACCATGATACGCGACCTTACCGAGCGCAAAAAAACGGAACAGGAGATCGCCAGGGAAAAAGAACGGCTGGCCGTTACCTTGCGCAGTATCGGGGATGGCGTCATCTGCACCGATACCAGCGGGATTATCACTCTGATCAATAAAATTGCCGAAGATTTGACCGGTTGGTCCCAGGCCGATGCAGTCGGCAGGCCGCTTGACGAAGTTTTTAATATCATCAACGAAAGAACCCGCAAGATATGTGAAGATCCAGTTAAAAAGGTTTTAAGATCTGGCAAAATAGTTGGACTGGCAAACCATACGGCCATCATTACCAGGGATGGGAAAGAATGCAGCATAGCAGACAGCGGCGCGCCGATCCGTGATCAGAGTAGCGAGGTCATCGGGGTTGTTCTCGTTTTTCGAGACATAACCGCGCAAAATCGTATGGAGGCTGAACTGCTAAAGATTCGCAAGCTTGAGTCGGTCGGAGTCCTGGCCGGAGGAATTGCCCACGATTTTAACAACATTCTTGCCGCCATCCTCGGAAATATTAACCTGGCCCTGCTTGATTCCGAGCTGAGGAGTGAAACCCGGCATCTGCTGACTGAAGCGGAGAAGGCCTCACTCAGGGCCAAGGGATTGACGCAGCAATTATTGACCTTTGCCAAGGGCGGCGAGCCAGTGAAAGAAATTGCTTCGCTTCAGGATATTGTCCGTGATTCAGCTGACTTTATCATGCATGGCAGTAATATCGCTTGCAAGTATCGGATCTGTGAAGATCTCTGGCCCGTTGAAGTTGATCGAAGCCAGATCAGCCAAGTGGTACAGAATATTGTACTCAATGCACGTCATGCCATGCCTGAGGGCGGGACGATCACGATATATTGTGAGAATATGCCTGCTGAGGCGGATAAGTCATTTTCTTTGGCGGACGGGCTTTATGTCAAGCTGGTTATCACCGATACCGGCATCGGCATTCCGGAAAATATTGTCGACAAAATCTTTGACCCTTATTTCACCACCAAGCAGGAGGGCAGTGGTCTGGGGCTGGCAATAAGCCATTCCATCATCAGCAAGCACAACGGCCAGATATCGGTCCGGTCCGAACCAGGCCAAGGCACGACTTTTACCTTTTATCTGCCTGCCGTGCCTCCACAGCCTGAAGATGAGGGAAAAAATAAGGCTGCGGCCATACATACAAAATCGGCGAAAATTATAATTATGGATGATGAGGAGATGGTTAGAAAAGTGGTCTGCGCCATGTTAAATCAGTTAGGCCATAAAGTTATGGAGGCCGGCGACGGGATCGAGGCCATCAGGTTATACCGTGAAGCAGCAGACTCAGGGGCGTCGGTTGATCTTATTGTCATGGATCTGACCATCCCCGGCGGTATGGGCGGCGTAGAAGCAGTCAAGGAAATCCTGGCCATTAATCCTGAGGCCAAGGTCATTGTCTCCAGCGGTTACTCCACGGATCCGATCTTGGCAAATTTTTCGGACTACGGTTTTTGTGGCGCGGTTGTCAAACCGTATCAATTGCAGGAATTATCCAAGGTGGTTAGCCGAATTATTGCTTGAACCTCTCCCTCCTGATGCACCTGTTCCGTCTCCGGTCCATATCGACTATGTTTATGTCTTTGCCGTTAATAGCCGCAAACTTGGTTGGCGTGGCTGTGAACCTTGTTTGCTTAATTGCGCGATGTGCTTTGAGGGGAGCCGTGTATGCAAATAGCGCAAACATGCTTTTGGAAAGAGGGGCGGGGCCAACGGCCGGCCCGAAGGTAAAGGCTTAAGACAAGCGGCAGTCGCGTGGCGATGAGGCGTCAATGGAAGTCGGGACTTAGTATGTCTGCTTAGCTTACCAAGGCAATCGTCAGCGAAATGGAAAACCACAGTCCGGACAGAGCGACGGTTGTCATAAGGACGCCGAACAGAACTTCACCGATGTTTGTTTTTTTATCTTTCATGTTTTTGCCTCCTGTGTTGATTCTTTGAAGCGTATGGTACCGTATTTTCTCTTTTGTTTTTACTAAAGCATGGATCGTGCCAAACGTGTGAAGTTTTGCCTTTCAACATGATAACGTTGGTCGGCCACCCCACGGTTTTGGGAAATATAATTGTTACAAAAAAATATTTTCATTTTGTTTCAATTGGTTAAGTGTGCGGAACGTTGCGCTTTGCTCCAGCAGGAACGAGCCTATCAACGGATATTTTTTTGAGGCAGTCGTTTGTTGATAATAAGGCTATTTTGCGTGTTTTGGGGCAAATGACTCATGCGGACTGCTACGCCACGATTAAATGACCCTTTTTGTCGTATTGATAGGGGTGGAA
>CAYWUR010000295.1:0-2446 GCA_964460745.1 uncultured Desulfobulbia bacterium
CCCTGTACGTGAGGAGGACGAAACGGACGAAGATGGGGTGCAGCTGAATAGTTACAAAATTACCTGTTAACCGTCAGTAGAAGATCCTGCCGAATCTCTTCCTGCAACGGGGATTCATGAATTTTTTGGCCCAGGCTATCCAGCACATAAAAGACATCTACCACCTGATCGCCGGCTGAACCGATCCGGGCACGATGGATGTTGATCTCAAAGTCCGACAGGGTCTTGGTGATTTCATAGAGCAGGCCGGGCTGGTTTTGGGCATAAACCTCAATGATCGTATAAAAGTCGGAAGATTGATTGTCGATCACTACCCTGGTCTTCTGTTGCCCGGCAAGCGGCGGTTTGCCGTAATCAAGGGGCGAGGATGTCTTATCATTTAAGCGGTGGGCAAGCCCCATTCTGTTGCCCACCACCATGGCAAGATCCTGTTTAAGCTCCTGCCAGTCCTGCTCTTCATAGGGAATAGCCAGCGCGGCCTGCACATCCAGGACATCCACCGCCGTGCCGTCGGGCCAGGTAAATATCCAGGCGGCCAGTACGTTGAGGTTGTGAAGCGCCAAGGTGCCGCAGATTTTGGCAAGCAGACCGATTCGGTCATGAGCCATGATAAGAAGTGACCAGGAATTGTTTTTGTCCTCCGGCAGCAGCAAGACCTCTTTCCCCTTCAACTCGCTGCGTAATTCTATATGTTTGCAGACCGTGGCCGGGGAAAAGTTTAAAAGGTAATCCTCGGGAAGTTTGTTTATATCGAAAGATGTCTTTGCCGGCAGGAGATCGTTAACTCGAGTAATCATCCACTCGACCCCCGAACTTCTGTCCGGATCTATCAAGTCCCGCCGGTCCAGGAGGTGGGAAATCCGCAAATATAATTCTCTGAGCAGGGCGGCCTTCCATTCATTCCAGACCTTGGGCCCCGTGGCGCGGGCATCGGCTATGGAAAGCAGATAAAGCATACTCAACTGATTTTGATCCGCCATCTGGCGGGCGCATCGCAAAATGAATGTTTCGTCGTCCAGGTCGCGGCGCAGGGCGGTATTAAATAAAAAAAGATGACGGCTGACCAGGAAGACGAGGTGCTTTATATCGTCTGCCGATAGCTGCATTCTTTTGCCTATTTTTTTAACCAGCGCGGCGCCCTGTTCGCTGTGCGGGTGACCGGATCCCTTGCCGATATCGTGCAGGAGGGCGGCGAGAAAAAGAACATGTGGCGTTGAAACGGTTTGAAAAATATTTCGTTCTTCCTGCCTGATTTTGTTTAATTCGACCACCGTCTGGATGAGGTGGCGGTCAACGGTATAAACGTGGTAGACATCATGCTGGGCCAGTGATTCGATGTCGGCAAACTCCGGAATATAAGCGGTAAGCAGGCCGCTATCCAGCATGGCGCCAAGCGTGCGCAACGGGTCGTTCCTGTCCTGCAGGGCCTCGAGAAAGGCATTGGTCATGCGGCGGGAACGGCGCAAGCGGTCGTCAATCAGATGTAGATTAGCATTAACACCCTTGCGGGTCAGGTGGTGAACAGGGAAACCGCTTTTCGCGGCCTGCGCAAAAATCCGCATCAGCAGGTAGGGGCGTTTTTTGAGCAGATCCTGGTCGGCCAGAAGAATACGGCCGCGCCTTATTTCAATTCCCGCTTCCAGATTAAGGTTTATTTCTTCCGACAAAGACTGTTCAAAGGTTTCTTTGACATGCTCGAAGAAAAGATCGACGGTTTTGGCGATATATTGCAAATGGTCGTGGACTTCGCGCATGAACTGCTCGACGCCCAGGATATTGTCCGCGTCCCGATATTCGGTGGCGGTGGCGATTTCCTCCTGATACTCAAAATATAGTTGATCATTTTTTCGGCCGCTGTAGTAATGCAGGCGATTGCGGATCTGAATGAGATGGTCCCGAGCTTTCTCAAAGAATCGGCGCTCGGCGCGGGTTAACAATCCGGCATCCTCAATGGCGGTAAGGCCCTGCAACCCGAAGACCACGTGGGCGGTCCACAGCATGGACTGGATATCCCGGAGGCCGCCCCGGCCTTCCTTGATGTGGGGTTCCAGGAGATAACCGTGCAGCCCGTACCTGTTGAGACGGAGGGTACGGTGGGACATAATATTCTCGGCAAACCGCGGACGTTGTCCTTCAATAAAATTCCGCCGGAAAACGTTCCGCAGTTCCGTGAAAAGTGTTTCGGCGCCGGCCAGATATCGGGCGTCCAGCATTGCAACCTGAAAGAAGAAGTCCTTACCGGCGTCGGCCATGCAGGTCGTAATCGTCCGGACGCTGTGGCCGACATCAAGGCCGGCATCCCAGAGGGGATAGAATATGGCCTCCGCAACCTCGTCGAGCCTCTTTTCAACCCGGGGATCATAGAGGAGCAGGAGATCGATATCCGAGAAGGGAAAAAGTTCCTCCCGGCCGTATCCGCCCAGGGCGATCAAGGTCATGCCTTCCC
>CAYWUR010000296.1:0-2440 GCA_964460745.1 uncultured Desulfobulbia bacterium
GCCGAAATCGACCTGGGCAGCCTCACCCGGCTTGAAGTCGAGCATAATGGTGGCCTGGGGATTGTCGGCCTTCAGCTGCTGTAGATAACGGCGAACTGGGAGAAAGAAAGCAATAGTTAAATAGAAAAGAACGTTATATACTATAATTACAAAAGGTTAGGAAAACTACACGGGGATCACATCCCAAGGCAGGGCATAATCATTCTCTGAAAGTTGCAGCGGCCTTTCTATGGGAGCCAGGACAAGTCCTTTTTCAACATTCAATTCAGAGTGTCGTTTGCGAAAAGCGCTAAGCCCGGAGGTGTCACGGCGGGATGGACTGCTGCCGCCTTTGATTTCAACCGGATAATATTTTCCGTTGTATTCAATAACAATATCAACCTCTGCGCCGCCATAGGCCCGCCAGTGATACATTCGGGGACTGGGTGACAGAAAGGAACATTGTTTGCGAATTTCCGTGACGCAGGCGGTTTCAAAAAGCGCTCCCCATAAAGGATGGCCGCCAATCGCCGACGGCGTGGAGATGGCCTGTCCGGCGCAGAGCAGACCGGTATCAGCGATATATCCCTTGGGCTTGTTACTCACCTTTTTAACGGCGTTTCCGGAAAAGGCAGGCAACTCAAACCATTGGAAGGTTGCCTGTAAAATGTCTATCCATCGTTTTGCCGTCTGGGGTGTTAATCCCAATTCTCGGCCCAACTGGCTGTAATTTATTTCCTGGGCTGTAAGGGCCGCGGCGAGCCTGAGAAAGCGGCCAAAAAGCTGCCAGTCTGAAATGTCAGCCATGAGTCTGACATCCCTTTCAATATATGTCCGCTGGTAGGCGGCATGAAAATCAGGAACGGTATCAAGGGGGATAAACTGGGCTTCCGGCAGAAAACCACGCCAGAGTTGTTCGTATAAAGTGATCTTCCCCGGCAGCCGTCCCGGTCTCTGATTAAAAAAGGCAACCGGGTCGGCAAGCCATTTATCAAACCACATTTGCTGATTATCGGAATAAACCGACTCAGCCAAGGTAAATCCTTCAAGATCCAGAAAGACCGTCCTGCCGGCAAGGCTTTCCGCTACCGAGCGCAAGACACCCCACTGCTGGGAACCGGTGAGGATATATTGCCCGGCCCGGCGGTCTTGATCCACCCGCCGCTTGATGGCCGGGATCAGTTCAGGGGCATACTGGATTTCGTCAAGGATAACAGGGGGAGGCCGGTTGTTTAAAAAAAGCTCAGGGTCTTGCCTGGCGTTTTCCACGTCAATCACCGGGTCAAAGACAACGGTGTCCATCTTCCGCCCCAGGGTATTGGCCAGCAAGGTGCTTTTCCCCACCTGCCTGGCACCGGTAACCACCACAACCGGGAATACGGAAAAAAGCCGATACAGCCTGTCTGTAAGAATTCTTTGATGATACATGCCTTGAATTTTAATGGCTTGATCATCAAAATTCAAGGTTTTTATTTATGAACGAACCCTTAACCCCGTTTATCCAGCTCCCTGGTGACAAGCCCCCAGAGCTGGTCCAGTTGGCCGTGGGTTGCGCCGGTTTCACGGAGAGGCTGGAGGATTTTTTTCGCTTTTGTCAGCCATATCACTTTGTCTTCCTTGGGGCAGATTAAAAAAATGTTCCAGTGGCTTATTGCTAATCCCATTTTGAAATCAGTACGGTGCGGTTCAAGGGCCACCAGCTCCTCCTTAACCAGTAGGCATTTTGCAAAATAATCCAGGGCCTTTTGGAGGAGCAGGCTCTAGGTCGCGGCATAGCGATTGACGATATCGAGCACCGCCATCCCCTCGTCCCTAACCAGGTCATTGCTCTCCAGGGTGTTCGACAACAGAGCCAGAACCTGCTGCAATTCGCCCACACCATTCTCGACCAGTCGCCTTTGGTTGAGGGTATAGCCCTTGACCAGATGCTCTTTCAGAACCGAGGTCGCCCAGATGCAAAAGTGGGTGGCTACAGCGCTTTTTATCCTGTAACCGACCGAGATGATCATATCGAGATTGTAGAATTTTCTCTTCCTTTCTACTCGGCGATTACCCTCCATTTGAATTTGTAAGAATTCCTTACAAGTTGGCTTTTCCTCAAGTTCCCCCTCTGCATAAATGTTCTTCAGATGCATGGTTATGTTTTGGGGACTGACCCGAAAGAGTTCCGCCAGATCCGCCTGAGTCAGCCAGACGGTCTCATCTTTCAGATGAACGTCAATAGCAGAACTTCCGTCCTCGGACTGATAAATAATAATTTCTCCCTGATTCATGCTCGCTACTCCCCGGCCAATTATTTGCCCTTCAACCTCTTTACGCCCTCCGGCTCGGTCAGTGTAATTTCCGGAACTGACAACCTTTCAAGTTTTGCATTTCCTGGCATGAGTGGCAGATAACCTAAACAAAAAATTAGTGAAACACAAAGGATGTTCCCTTCCCTAATCCGACTGGGAGAAAGAAA
>CAYWUR010000297.1:0-2425 GCA_964460745.1 uncultured Desulfobulbia bacterium
AAGAGTAATTTGTCTATTTATATTAATATGATACTTCAAGTCAGAAAGTTGAGATGAGATACATAAGCACCAGAGGCGGGATTGACCCGATATTATTTAAAGAGGCCGTTATGATGGGTCTGGCCGTGGACGGCGGCCTGCTGCTGCCGGCAACGCTGCCGGTCGTCAGCGCCGAGACTGTTCGTACCTGGCGGACTCTGAGCTTTCCCCGTCTGGCCCATGCAATTCTGTCCCTGTTTATTTCCGATATACCGGCTGATGATTTACGTGATATTATCGACCGGTCTTACGCGACATTTACCCACCCTGAGATTACGCCGTTGGTGAAAAAAGGCGATATTTACATCCTGGAGCTCTTTCATGGTCCCACCCTGGCTTTCAAGGATGTGGCTCTACAGTTTCTCGGGAACGTCTTTGAGTATCTCCTGAAGGAGAGCGGCGGCAAAATGAACATCCTGGGGGCGACCTCCGGTGATACAGGCAGCGCCGCTATTTACGGGGTGCGGGGCAAGGAGCGGCTCAATATTTTCATCCTGCATCCCTATAAGCGCGTCAGCGCCGTTCAGGAATTGCAGATGACGACGGTGATCGACGCCAATGTTTTCAATCTGGCAATCCGCGGCACTTTTGACGATGGTCAGGCTATCGTCAAACAGATTTTTAACGATATCCCCTTTAAAGATCATTATCAGTTGGGGGCGGTTAACTCCATAAACTGGGCCCGGGTTCTGGCGCAGGTGGTGTATTATGTTTTTGCATGGCTGCGCCTGGCCGACCGGACCGGCGGCGGCGAGGTTGATTATGCCGTGCCGACCGGCAATTTCGGCGACATCTTCGCCGGCTATATGGCCAGACGTCTGCTGCCGGTCGGTTGTATTCGTCGTCTGGTTCTTGCCACCAATGAGAACGATCTGCTGGCCCGCTTTGTCGGCAAAGGTGATTATTCCAAGGGAACGGTGGTGCCGACCTGTAGTCCGTCCATGGATATTCAGGTGGCCAGTAATTTTGAACGCTACCTCTATTACCTGTATGATGAGGACCCACGGGAAACCAGCGCCGCCATGACCGAGTTCGCTCGGACGGGCCGCTTGGATTTTGCCGCCCGGCTTGAGAAAATTAACGAGGTTTTTGCCGCGCAGAGGGTTGATGAAACGCAAACAGCCGCGACAATCAGGGATTTTTATGGGCTACACGGTTATATCCTGGATCCGCATACGGCGGTTGGCGTAAACGCCGGCCTGGCCCTTCGGGAGAAAGGGGCGCCGATGGTCTGCCTGGCCACGGCCCATCCCGCTAAATTCGGCGAGGCGGTTGCCGCGGCTATCGGCCGCCGGCCGGATCTTCCCAAGGCGCTTGCCGGGCTGCATGAGCGGCAAACGCGGTGCGAGATTCTGGACGCCGACGTAAGGGCGGTTCAGGATTATATTGCCGGCCACGCGCTGTGAGTCAGAGGGCGGAAGAGCTGGTCTTATGGTTTCGTCTTATAAAAAACGGGTGGCGGCAGCGGTTTCTTTCCTGGTGGAAAGAATTACGGATAAGCCCCGTATCGCCATAATCCTGGGGACGGGCCTGGGAGATCTGGTTGAAAAAATCGACGCCCCCCGCATTATTCCTTATGAAAAAATCCCCAATTTTCCACAGGCGACCGTAACCGGTCATGCCGGTAATCTGGTATGCGGCCGGCTGGCCGGCGAAAAGGTGGCTGTTCTACAGGGCCGTTTCCATTACTACGAAGGATATTCCACCAAAGAGCTTACCTTGCCGGTTCGGACTCTTGCCCTGCTTGGCGCCGAGATTCTTATTATTACCAATGCGGCCGGCGGCCTTAACGCCTCTTTTCGGCCGGGTGCCATCATGGTTATCCGTGATCACCTCAATTTTATCGGCGAAAATCCCTTGCGCGGTCTCAATGTTGATGAATGGGGACCGCGCTTTCCTGATATGTCGGCGCCGTATGACGGCGCTCTTATCGATATGACGCGGCAATGCGCCGTCCATCTGCGGATTCCTGATGTTGTTGGCGGCGTCTATGTCGCCGTGCCGGGGCCCAGTCTGGAAACTCCGGCGGAAACGCGTTATCTCCGGCAATGCGGCGCGGATGCCGTCGGCATGTCTTCGACGCCGGAGGTCATCGTGGGCAAACACGCCGGCATGCGGATTCTGGGATTGTCGGTGATCGCCAATGTCAATGACCCCGATCATTTTATACCGGTTGATGTCGATGATGTAATTGCAGAGAGCAGGAACGCCGCTCCCCGGTTGCTGCATCTGCTTATGGAGATCCTGAAAAAACTATAGATGATTACCGGCGCCGAAGTGATTATTTTTTGCAGGAAGCGGATTTCCCTGTTATTAATATATGATGCTTGTTTGTAACTATTCAGCAAAGGCAACAAATTACCATAAACTCGTAACCGTAACTGTT
>CAYWUR010000298.1:0-2416 GCA_964460745.1 uncultured Desulfobulbia bacterium
GTCTGGCCAACCGGGACCCAGTTAGCGGCCTTGTAACACGTTCCTGCAAAGCGATCCTTTTCCACAAAAGTCTCCAAAAGTACAGGGCTGTATCCATAATGCTCCTGCCAGTCGCATGAAAGACGATGGCTTGCGAGACTCAGTATCTTTGACCCAAGATTTTTTGATTTTACCCAAGGCAATATTAGAAATCGAGCATTATTGACGATGTATTGGAGTTTCTTTTTTCGTTGATCATGTGTCCATCCAATATATTTGTCACGAGGAGCACATTGCCAAGCGCTCGCACCAAATCCAAGTAAAGCGATTATTTGGTCGTCGGAGATGATAAAATAACGCAAATGGGCTCCAGGCAAGAAATCAGGGACAGGACGTTCTTTTCTATTTAGCTATTGCCTTCTTTCTTCAAGTCGGAGACAGACAGGGAACATTCCCTTCCGGTTTCACCGGTTTTCTTGTCAGCCATGGGGTCCCCTCTTCCCGATAAGGCCCAAAAAGCCCAGGTTTTGTTTTTCCCTATGATACTGGCAACTCAGTAAGCCGCAACAGGGAACACATGACCAAGAGCATTATCTTACTGGATATATATACAATATGCAGGGATTGATTTAAACGGCTTTCTTAAAACACATTTAAAAGACACAGGATTGTACAGGGGTGAAGTCTGAGGCTCCAGGCTGCCGGCCCCACTTTACGGCCGATCAATGGTTGACATGCCGGCGGATATGCGGCAATAATTGCGCTCATATTTACCGGCAAGCAGGGGGAGCGCCCCTCTGCTTATTTTACACTCAACGCTAAGGAAAACAAGCCATGCCATACAGTTGCCACGCCGTTAATGATGATGTTTTTTTCTTCGACCGTGAAGGCCTTCAGGGTATTGCCGACAAAAAAACCGTCGGTCTCGGACTCATCTGCTTTAAGGATAACCGGGTTCTGGAGATCGACCAGGATGGCGCTAAACTCTGGGCGGTGGTGGAAGACGAATCCCTGTCGGATACCCCGCTGGATGTCAGCATCGAATATAACAGCGAAGGCGTTCTCCACCTCTTCTGTGCCTGCGAAGAGAGTGAAGCGGCAATCTGTCTCCATCAGGTGGCTGCGCTCTATGCCTATGCCGATAAACGTCAGGAGGTCGATGGTTTGCTCACCGCCGTTGATACCGCCATCAAAGATCGGATCAAGCGCGCTAGATCAGAGGTCCTGGTCGAAGCGGAAGCCGGTCAGCTCTGGTTCGGCAGTTGGCGGGCCTCCTCCATGAACAGCGCCTTTCCCCGACGTTACCGGGTCATCATCCGCAATCTCCACAAACGGGTTAATTTTTGTTCGTGCCCCGATTTTGCAAATAATCAGCTGGGCACCTGCAAGCATATTGAAGCGGTGCTGCATAAGGTCAGAAAAGACCCGCAATATCCCGACTTCAAGGATCAGGCCCCTCCCTTTCCGTATGTCTACCTGGCCGGGAATAAAGATAACGGGCCCTTTATCCGGGTTCAGCGCCTCCTGGAGATGACCGAAGAGCAAAACGCCCTCCTGGACACCTTTTTTGAAAAAAGCGGTGGATTCAAGGGGCGGATTCCGGAAGATTTCTTCAATTTTCTGGATATTGCCGACGGCCGAAACGATATCCACATTGGTGATGACGCCATGGACTGGGCCAAATATCAGGCCCAGGCGGCCAGTCATCGTCTCCGCTCCGCCGAGATTAAACAGGAGATCGAAAACAGCCGGGGCAGGCTGCCGGGTATCCATGCCGGGCTCTATCCCTACCAGGTCTCCGGCACTGCTTTTCTGGCCGGCACCGGCCGCGCCCTTCTGGCCGATGACATGGGGCTGGGCAAGACCATCCAGGCAATCGCCGCCGCTGTCTGGTTGAAAAAACATGAGGGAGTGGAGAAGATACTCATCATCTGCCCGGCCTCCCTCAAACAGCAATGGGCCAGGGAGATCGCAAAATTCAGCGACCTACAGAGCCAGATCATCGGCGGGCCGCCCCGAAAAAGACAGAGTCAATATCGCCGCCCCGTCAACTTTTATATCCTCAACTATGAACTCATTCTGCGGGATCTGTCGGTCATCAACAATGACCTGGCGCCGGATCTTATCATCATGGATGAAGCCCAGCGCATCAAGAACTGGCGCACCAAGATTGCCTCCGCCATTAAACTTATTCCCAGCCGTTACGCCTTTGTCCTGACCGGCACTCCACTGGAAAACAAGCTGGAGGAACTCTACAGCCTGATGCAGGTTGTCGATCCCAGGATACTCGGCCCCCTCTGGCGTTACATGGTGGATTTTCATGTCATGGACGAGCGCGGTAAAGTCATGGGCTATCGCAACCTCTCCCTGCTCCGCAAAAAGCTCTCCCCGGTTATGCTGCGCCGGGATCGCAGTCTGGTTAAGGACCAGCTCCCGG
>CAYWUR010000299.1:0-2416 GCA_964460745.1 uncultured Desulfobulbia bacterium
CTTTCGACAAGCGCTTTTCTTTTGCCGACCGGAACACTCCCGTGCAGAACAAGACCTTCCCGGCTGAAGATAGTTGCCAGGAAGCCGGCCAGAGGTCCGGTCATTTCCTTGAACTGGGTGAAGACAAGAACCCGCTCCCTCTTTTCATAGATGGTTTCACAGATTTCCCGCAGCCGCTGGAATTTGCCGCTCTCCTTTTCATCGAAATGATCCTGGCCCAGATACTGCGACGGGTGGTTACAGAGCTGTTTGAATCTGATGAGCGTTGACAGGATGAGTCCTTTACGCCGAATGCCTTCCGAGTGTTCAAGGGCTTCCCGGATGCCGGAAATGACCGCGCTGTACAGCACCGTCTGTTTCTTGCTCATGGCGGCCCAGGTTTTTACCTCCACCTTATCGGGGAGATCGGCGATGATCGACTTATCGGTCTTCAGGCGCCTGAGGATGAAGGGGCTGACCACCCTGCGCAGATCCGCGTAGCCGTTGGGATTGTCGGCAAACCTCTTGGTGAAACCGCTGAACTCCTTGGCGTTGCCCAGCAGGCCAGGATTGATAAAATCGAAAAGGCTCCAGAGATCGGACAATCTGTTCTCAACCGGGGTGCCGGTCATGATGATCCGGTTGCCGGCGGAAAGATTCTTCACCGCCCTGGTCTGCTTTGTGCTGGGGTTCTTAATGGCCTGCGCCTCATCCAGAATAACGTAATTCCAGGAATAATCCCGCAGCCAACCGTATCTCTGGATCAAGGCGTAAGTGGTTATGACAAGATCCTGCGCGTCCAGTTTTTTTGAAGTCAACTCGGGAACCTTACCCGGTTTATGCATATCAGGGTGTGCGACAAAATATGCCAGATTCGGATAAAATGAATTTATTTCATTAGTCCAGTTTGCAAACAATGATGCCGGAATGACCAATAAAGACGCCGCGGCTGTTTTGCCGGTTTTTTTATTCTCCGTATTCAGCGCGTTTAGAAACGCCAGAACCTGCACTGTCTTGCCCAAGCCCATGTCGTCCGCCAGGCAGGCGCCGAACTTCAACTTATGCAGGTAAAAAAGCCATTTCAGGCCATCCTGCTGGTAGCCGCGGAGCTTGGCCTTAAACGTTTGGTCGGTTTTTACAGAGGCAATTGCCGCCGGGCGGCGTAATTTTTCAAAAACCGCTTGCAGCCATTCACCATTCGAGACCCCGGAAAAGACTTCCCTATCGTCAATGCCCAGCAGTTTTTGCGGGTTCATTGAGAGACGCATGGCATCCAGAATACTGATCCCCTTTGCAGAGTTCAATTTCCGAGCCCGTTCATATGCTTTCAGCGCCTGTTGCAGTTTTTCCGGATCAACCGCGACCCACTTGTTTTTCAGAAAAGCCAGCCCCTCGGATTCGTGCAGCAAACGGCGCGCCTCTTCCTCGGTTATTTCAGTATCACCGATCATGAGCCGGGGCGAAAAATCAAGCAGGGAGTCCAGGCCGAGCATGGAAGGTGCTTTTTCGCCTATACTGACATTAATCCTGATTCTTGCGGCCTTTCCCTTCCACCAGTTGGGAATTCGGCAGAGAATACCTGCTTCTTCATAAAGCGGTATCTCCCGCAAAAAGGTAAACGCTTCCCCTAAGGACCAGGCCAACGGATAAAATAATTCACCACTGTCCCGCAGGTCCGCCACCAGTTCGCTTTTTTGCGCGGCATCATCGACGGTAACAAGAAGTTCCAGGAGTTTGTCATGATCGTTCTCATATTCCTGTAGGGCATATTTGAGCGGCAGATGTCTGGACTCGCCCGCGTCATTCAGCCTGGTCGAATAGGTGGCCATAAAGGCAAACGGGGCCGCGTGATCCTTATTCTCAACCAAGTGAAAATAGATACGGCCCGCCAGATGGATGTCGGAGTTAAACTCATGAAAAAGATCTTCAATCGTGCCGGTATATTTTTCACTTTTATTGGCGAAGGTTTCATGAAGCGTATTCCACCACGCCAGCAAAACCTCTTCATCCAGATACTCTCCACCCGGCATCACGGGTATCCGACCCTGGAGATGGGCAAGATCCTCGTCGGCCAAGGGGATGACAACCTTGCCGCGCAGTTCTTCCAGATCGGGGATGAACTTCAGTTTGTGGATGAAAAGGCCCGAAAAGTTTCGCCAGAAAGAGAGCGACGGGGACAACATGATATTTTTTGAGCAGAAGCCGAGGAAAAACAGCCAGCCGACCGGATCGGAAGAATAGCGTTCATAAATTTCATTTTGCAATGAAACACTGTGAGTATTGATTCCACCGGTGACAGCGGGTGTCCATTCGAGTTGGATGGAGCCGTCCGGCAGCATTCCGGCGGCAAGTTCGATTGAGGTTGAGGGCAGGATCATTCAGCACCGATTTTCGCGTAGCGTTTAACCGTCATACCAATATAACATTTTGGGACGTC